>JBNLCD010000092.1:0-13133 GCA_050303635.1 Anaerolineae bacterium | reverse complement strand
GCGCAAGGCATCTTCATATTCCCATTCCGTACCGGACCGATAGCGACTGCCATCTTCTTTCAAATAGGTATCTGGCAAAGGAGTACCCATACGTGACCAAAAAATCACAATAACAATATCGCAGGCCGAAGGCTTGGGCAGACCTTGATTGATGGCCTCTTGCGGCGTTGTTGTCGCTAATAAGGGCGTACTACTTCCCGGTTTATCCCAGGCAATGGCTTCTAAACTAATTTGCTCCCCAAAGGCTGAATGATAATCTAAATCTTCAATGACTTTGAGCGCTAACTGACGTTCTTCCGCAACATCACTCGGCGAAGATAAAAAAATTCTTAAATGCAGTGGCATAAGTTTTAACCCTATAGATTCAAAATGTATGAATTTCCCAACCACTCACATTTAACCATAGATAACCGATTGATGCGAGTGGTATTGAACTCTGAACACACCTCAACAGTAAACTAATTGCTATTTCAGCCCTATCGCTTGTAGAATAGGGAAGCTAATTTGTATAGGTAATTTTGATGTGTAGATAGGCAGTTATATGGGTTTATTTGGTGGCTTAGATCGTGATACTTACGATCGCCAATATAATGATAAATATCTCTTTTCGCGCTTAGCGGAATATTTCAAACCCCAAATGGGGCGTATAGCAACAGTCAGCCTAATGGGCTTATTGCTCTCCTTAATTTTAGCCTTTATCCCGATCATTATTTCGCAAGGTGTTGGTCAACTCGAAGATGGCCGCCCGATGAACGAAATCATGCTTCTGGTGGGGGCACTTTTCATTACCGTTGTTTTCCAATATATCACCAACTGGATTCGACGACGGGCCGCGGTAAGTCTTATTGCTGAAACAACCAGTCAAATGCGTAAAGATGCTTTCTCCGCCGCGCTTGATCGTGACATGGCATTCTACGATCAAAATAAGACGGGGAAGGTTCTTAGCCGTATCACGAGCGATACTGAAGATTTTGGACAAGTATTGCTCTTTACGTCAGATATTGTGAGCCAAGTTATTCAAGGCCTCATTTTGGCTGTAATTCTCATTAACTTGAATATCATTCTCACTTTAATCCTGTTCGTCTTCTTAATTCCGGTTGTCGGCTATACCATTTATTTCCGGAAGACAGCGCGCCGCGTGACGCGCCAAGGTTCACGCGCAATGGCTGAAGTGAATGATATCATTCAGGAAGCCGTCACGGGCATCCGCATTGCCAAAAATTTCCGCCAAGAAGCCATGATTTATGAAGATTTCACGCACGTAAATGAACAATCCTATAATATCAACCTACGCCGTGGTGTTATTTTGGCCAGCGTTTTTCCCATCCTCAACTCAATGGCCGGGATTGCTATTGCCGCTATTGTCTATGTAGGTGCCAATACAGTCGTTGAAGGCATTATTAGCGCCGGTGTGTGGTATCTCTTCTTGCAATCGGTGGACCGCTTCTGGTTTCCCGTCATCAATATCTCCTCCTATTGGAGCCAATTTCAACAAGCGATTAGTGCCCTCGAACGGATCTTGGCCATCATTGACGCTGAAAATACGGTGAATCAAATCGCGGATGCAAAGCCCCCTAAATTTAGTGGACGTATTCGGTTTGAGGATGTGACATTTGCATATAAGGATGACCAAAATATTCTTGATCATTTCAATCTCGATATCGCCGCTGGTGAAAGTATCGCTTTTGTCGGTCACACAGGCGCGGGCAAGAGTTCTATCGCTAAATTGATTATGCGTCTCTACGAGTTTCAATCTGGTCAAATCTGCATTGATGACCATGATATTCGTAGCCTCAATTTGCAGAACTATCGCCAGCAAATAGGTTTTGTACCCCAAACGCCATTTCTGTTTAGTGGGACTATTGCGGATAATATTCGTTATGCTCGTCCCCAAGCGACAATGGAAGAGATTGAAGCGATTGCCCATACCATTGGTGATGGTGAATGGCTCGAAACAGTCCCCAACGGTCTCCAAAGTGATGTAGGCGAACGTGGTTCGCACCTCAGTATTGGGCAACGGCAATTGATTAGTTTGCTTCGTGTCTTGCTTCAGAAACCATCGATTTTCATCTTAGATGAAGCCACCGCGAGCATTGATTCCTTCACCGAGGCCCAAATTCAAGAAGCGCTTGATTTGATTTTGTCGCAATCATCTTCCATTTTGATTGCCCACCGCCTCAGCACCGTGCGCAGTGCCGACCGTATTATTGTATTGCGTGAAGGCGGCATCATCGAACAGGGAAACCATGAAGAACTGATGAGCCAAGGTGGTCACTACGCCGAGCTCTATAACACCTATTTCCGTCATCAATCGCTGAGCTATATTGAAAACGCGAAGACACTGATGGAAAACTAGACTCGATACCGGATAACATCTGATATTCATAATTAAAAAGAGGCGCTGAATACAACCAGTGCCTCTTTTCTGCTAAAAAATATAATTAAAAATTGGACTTAAAAAGGAAACTCAGGACCAAAGGGAAATTCTGGACCTTTATCGTCTGAGCCACAGTCATTTGAAACATCATTTGCCGCATCGCTTAAGCACCCATCGTGAAGTTCGATTGTCGCCCCACTATCAACATCGCTGGCGAGCGCAACATGTTGAACACTGACAGCGAACATAGCAACCAAAAGCAAGATTGCCATTAATGAAATACTTAATGAACGCGTAAATTTAATAGACATATGTCATCCTTTATGACTGTTAGTCAAATAAATTAATCGAGGCGAGAAGTTTAAAACTTGCATTCACATAAGTCAATCGGTAAATTTAAAGTGATTGACATCAAAGTTTTCTTAACGTAGAATAAATTTATAACGCTAAAAAATATTTTAGCGTTGAAAGGTATTTGAACAAATGAGTTTTCAACCACGGGATATTTTCTATATTCAAGATGTTGAGACCCTGAAGATATTGGCAGATGCTCGTCGCATCCAAATCCTAGAAATAACTGGGGAAGGGGAAAAAACAGCCAAAGAGATTGCCAACCAAATGCAGATGGCTACGAGCAAACTCTACTATCATCTCAAAATGATGGAAGAACACGACATTTTAACAGTTGTCGAGGAACGAGTCGGACCGACCCAAATCATTGAAAAAGTGTATCGGGCTACCGCCTATCGCTACATGATTGCTGAAGATTTACAACCGCTTGAACATTCAGAGGCCTCCTTGAATTTGGCGTTTCAAGCAATTGATAAAGTCAAACTCGAACTTCAATACAACGCCGAAGCACTCTTGCAACCTGATATCGACGAAACACGTGCCGAATTTGGTATGGGTAAACTCCATCTCACTCGTGAAGAAGCCGCTGAACTTGCCCAAGAATTACAAGCTGTCTGGGAGCGTTTCCGGTTTGACAAAATTCGACCAAATACCGAAGTCTATACACTATTACTTGCCTTTTTCCCAACACCTAAGCAACTCATTTTAGATGAGGAAGATGAAGATGAAGAGGAACACCCCAACTGACAATCAACAAGAATCCGCTTTGGGAATGCGCGCTATTCTGCGTATTCCCAATTACTCCCGCTTATGGCTCGGCCAAGTTATCTCCAATTTTGGCGATAGTCTCACCAATCTAACTCTACTCATTTTAGTCAACGAACTCACCGGCTCAACTGCCGCCATTGCCTTGATGGCCATTGTACTCGGTATTCCTAAAGTTCTCTTTGGCACTTTAGCAGGCGTTTATGTTGACCGCCTCAATCGCCAGAAAATTATGATCTATAGCGATATTTTGCGCGGTATTGTGGTCCTAGGCTTTTTGTTGATAACCGATGTGGATATGCTCTGGCTCTTATATGCAATTGCCTTTACCCAATCGACCATTGGCACACTCTTCAATCCGGCCCGTTCCGCTCTCATTCCACATCTGGTACCCGAAAATGGTCTCATGAGTGCCAACGCCCTCATTCAAACCAGTGGTATTTTTGTGGCGGTGCTAGGTGCAGGTGCGGCAGGCGTTCTCACGGGGGTATTCAATGTCTATGCACCTGCTTTTATCTTAGATGCATTCACATTCTTCATTTCCGCGTGGCTAATTACACGTATTGTGCTTAGTCCTGAACAAGCTCAACCCACCACAACTAAAACAAAGGCTAATTTGCGTGTTATTACAAGTCAACTCAAAGAAGGCTTGGTCATTATTTTCAAAGTCCGAGCGTTGGCGGGTGTATTGGTTGCGGCCGGGGTTGCGATGCTTGGTTTAGGGGCTATCAATATCCTCATAGTGCCATTCTTAGTGAACGATCTCAAAGTTCCTGAAACATGGTTTGGGGTTGTCCAACTCGTTCAAGTCACGGCCATGATGATTAGTGGTGCGTTTGTGGCGATGATTGCCCGCCGCTTGGCACCTCCGAATATCATCAGTATTGCCATGATTGTGACTGGCATTCTCTTAAGTTTAATTGCTGGCGTTGGAGCAGTTTGGCAACTATTTGTCATTTTATTTGTCTTGGGCTTGGTGATGACACCCTTGCAGGCCTCGATTAGCACAATTATGCAAACGGCGGTCGAGGATGAAATGCGTGGGCGAGTGAATGGGGCCCTCGATACTATGATTCAAATCGCAAACTTAGCTTCGATGACGTTTGCCGGCGTTTTTGGCGACATCATTGGCGTACGCACAACATTTATCCTGGGTGGCATCGTCGTCATTATGGCAGGTATTGGCTCCAGACTAATTTTTGGCAATACCAATTCAATCTCAGCCCTCAGTCCATCTCATTTTATCCCATCCGAAGCTGATACAACTGCTAGTTCCATATAAATTAGGAGAGTACAAAATGGGTCTACGTCAATTCAAATTACCCGATGATGTCCAAACCTTACTGGATGTTATTCCACCCGCCTTTCAATATCCTGAACATCCTGAATGGAGCATTGATACCAGTGATGAAGAAGACCTCATTGAATCAACCAAATCAGTCAAAACCATCTGGCCCTTCTTAAAAGTGCTTGGTTTCTTGTGGAAGCCAGCCCAAGATCTATTTCTGGGTTTTGTCTGGGAAGAAGATGGTCAACCCGTTGGTCTTTGCAATATTGGTCGCCAAGGCGGCAGTCAGCAGTGGATGATTGGCAATGTTGCCGTTTTACCCGATTATCGGCGGCGTGGGATTGCTCGTAAACTGGTCCAAGCCTGTGTTGATTTGGCCATTGAACGGGGTGCAGAAGAAGTTATGCTAGATGTGATTGACGGCAATTTACCAGCTTATGAACTCTATAAAAGTATGGGATTTACGCATTACTCAAGCCGTTTCATTTTTGAGCATAAAGAGACTATCACCGACTCTACTACTTCTTCAATACCACCGCGCTACAAAACGCAACAACTCACGCTTAGCGATTGGCGGTTACGTTACCAGTTAGCTCAACGTATCACACCTGAACATGTCCAAGAATTTGAAGCGGTGACGGAAGCCAAATATAAGGTTCCTCTTATTATGCGTCTTCTCCAGCCCATCATTACCCGTTTAATGGGGCTTAAAATAGAGAGAATGATCATCTGCAATCAAACCAATGAGCCAGTTGGCTTTGGTAGTTCAGAAGTTCGACGAAATGGCAAAGGCACTCAAAGACTCAATATTATGCTAGACAAAAATGAATCATCACTCAGTCATGATTTATTTGCCTATCATCTGCATCATATACGTCAACTTGCTCCGACAGCCAATATTGAGCTCAACTTGCCAGATTGGCAATACAGTGATGCCAAAATTGACCCGCGCTCAGTCGGCTTCAAACAAAATCTGACTTATCATCGTTTGGGAATGCACACCAACTTTTGATACTGTTGAATTGAAACTAAAGAGTCTTAAAACTTTGCAAACATGATTTTCAACAGAAACAGGTAGGTAATCATCGTGCCCAATATCTACCTGTCCTGTGCTAATTCATGTGATTTACTGGTCGGTACTTCTCTCACTTGGCAACTTTTTGGAAATTGCGACGTATTGAAGTTAACAACAACCCCCAGTTCAACATTATTATGGAGAGAGAAAAATGGGTTTACGTCAATTCAAAATGCCAGATGATGCCCAGGCCTTAATTGATATTATTCCCCCCGCCTTTCAGTATCCTGAGCATCCTGAATGGAGTATTGATGAGCAAGAAAAAGAAGATCTAGTTGAGGCTTTTAGTTCAATCGGCAAGGTATGGTGGCTCATCAAAAGTGTCAGTATCTTTGTGCCCTCATTAAAAGAACGTATGCTGGGCTATATTTGGGAAGAAGATGGCCAACCCGTTGGCGTCTGCAATATTTTCCGGCAGGGAGCCAGTCAACAATGGATGATCGGTAATGTTGCCGTTTTACCTGAATATCGACGCCGCGGCCTTGCTCGAAAATTAGTTCAGGCCTGTGTTGAATTGGCTATTGAACGTGGTGCTCAACAAATAGTCCTCGATGTGATAGATGGCAATGTCCCCGCGTATGAACTCTACAAGAGCATGGGTTTTATCCATTATGCTGGTCAATACATCTATGAATATGACGCTGATACAACAGACCAACCTGATCAACTTCCCATTGGCTATCATACCGCCGAACTTAAAGTCAAAAATTGGCGTAAACGCTATCAATTGATTCAACGAGTCACACCTAAGCATGTTGAAGAATATGAACCTGTCTCTGAAGCCCGTTATAAAGTGCCGCTGGCTATACAGTTGATTCAACCCATTATTGTTCGGTTATTAGGGGTTCAAGTCAAACGTCTAACCATTACCGATGAAAACGATACCATCATTGGCTATGCCGGCTATCATGTCCGCAAAAATGGCAAAGGCAATCCAGATCTTAGTTTGATGCTCGACAAAAATCATGCTCAAGTTACTAAACCAATTATGGAACAATTGCTCACTGAAATTCGTCGGTTTAATGCATCTGGCAAAGTTGAACTTGTCTTGCCAGATTGGCAATATGCCGAAAATGAAATTGATCCGAGCGTTGTTGGTTTTAAGAAAACAATCACCAATCATCGCTTAGGGTTACAAGTCCAATAATTTAAAAACTGGTTAAGTAATTTGCATTGACAACTTGCCAATCGGAAGCCTACAATAAGTCCATATAACACACAGGGGAGCCTATGCAATTAGGCTGAGAGGGTGTCATAAAGCGGCATCGACCCTTAACCTGATCCGGATAATACCGGCGTAGGGAGCGTGGCCAGATGACCAGTTTCAGACATCGCAAACCACCTCTCCAAGTCGGGAAGGTGGTTTTTTTAATGTCCACGGCAAGCCAATTTCAAAAATGTCTTCTCGTTGCAAATGGTGATCTCAGCTATGGTCCAGCGGTTGAGAAAATTCTCGCCCAAGTTCAAGCTGAAAATTGGGCTGTTATTGCCGTCGATGGGGGCACGACTCATGTTCTTGCTTTAGGACTATCACCAGATTTGATTATGGGTGATATGGACTCTGTCGAATCTGAAACACTTGCCGAACTTGAATCTGCGGGAACCGAAATTCTCCGCTTTCCTCCCGCTAAAGATGAAACCGATTTAGAACTAGCTCTGCTTGAAGCTGTAAAACGTGGCGCTCACATAATACGCATTATTGGTGCTATCGGTGGTCGTGTTGACCAAACCATTGGTAATATCCATTTGCTTGAAATGCCTGAATTAGCTGAAGTCGATGTTCACCTTGTGGCTGACAATCAAACGATTTGGGTCATTGCCTCCGGGCAACATGCCTTAATAGGTGACGTTGGTGATACCATTTCGCTTTTACCCCTAAACCAAGCCGCCACCGATATTATCACGACGAATCTAGAATATCCCCTTAAGAATGAAACACTCAAATTAGGCCCAGCCCGTGGCATGAGTAATGTAATTGTTCAGCCGAACGCTTCTGTTCAGTTTGCCACAGGTAAATTATTGGTCATTCATACACTAGGCCGTGCCTAGTAG
This sequence comes from Anaerolineae bacterium, assembly GCA_050303635.1. Taxonomy (GTDB): domain Bacteria; phylum Chloroflexota; class Anaerolineae; order Aggregatilineales; family J027; genus JAKEEQ01. The sequence continues at coordinate 5,225 of JBNLCD010000092.1, read as the reverse complement.
AAAGGAACTATCCCGATGTCCACCGAACGAATTGTGACCGTTAGTGTACAAGTTTTGCCGTTAACCGAAGATCCCATTCCGGTTGTCGATAAAGCCATCGCCGCCATTCAAGCGACAGGCATCAAATATATGGTTACCCCGATGGAAACCGTCTTAGAGGGTACACTCGACGACTGTTTAGCCGCCGCCAAACAAGCGCACCTCGCCTGTTTTGAGGGAGGTACCCAACGCGCCGTTAGTTTTATCAAAATCGCTGATGCGGTAGATGGTTCGACAATTGATGACAAACTCGCCAAATACCGTTAGTGGTTGGGCCCGTCTCATCATCGACATTGCTCGCATTCTGCAAATGTTGGTACTGATGGGCTTGGTAATGGTGTTGATGGGGAGTGGGCTTGGCCAACTCTACCTCGATTTCAATTCGCTTGAACAAGAGGACTTAGAAGGTCTCATTCCCACTGTTGACCAAATTGAACTGGCCTGGGAAACCCATCACGAAGTTTTGCTAGAAACCCATATTCCAGCCACGCTCTGGGCCACCGCCACCGGCTTTAGTCTTGCTATTGGGGTTGGCTTGTTGCTTGCCGCGCTAATGGATCTTATTCCGCTCTTACGTTGGCTCTTGATGCCGATTTTGGTCATCACTCAGACCATTCCAACGTTTGCATTAGCGGTACTGCTGATTTTAATCTTTGGCTTTGGCTTTGGTCCAAAAATTGTGGTGGTGGTTTTATTCTGTTTCTTTCCCATTACGGTAAGTACGCTCAACGGTCTGCAAAATGTGGACAAAGTACATATGCAACTTTTGCGTTCAATGGGAGCCAATCCACTTCAAACATGGTGGAAAGTTCGCTTGCCAACGGCTATGCCCTCATTTTTCAGTGGCTTGCGTCTCGCGGCTACTTATAGTGTAGTTGGAGCGGTCATAGGGGAATATGTTGGTGCCGGGGATGGCCTCGGTAAATTCCTCCAACGCTCCGCCCGTTCGTTTAAATCTGATCAAGTTTTTTTGAGTGTCATCATTATTGCTGGTCTGAGTGTCACGATGGTGCTCACCATCTCACTCATTGAAGTCTTAGCGCTTAAATGGCGCTATATAGGCCAGAATCGTGATCTCACTTCTCTTATCCGACGTTTTGTCGCTTATATTCAATCTTTTAGGGAGTTAAACCATGAAGTTTCGTAAGTTGATTTTACTCTTGAGTTTAGTTGCATTGCTCATTGTCCCACTAACCGTCACCGCTCAAGATGGTGGCGATGAGGAAAAACCAGATGCATTAGGTGGTGCAACAGTATTTGCGCGCGTCGAAGAACGTACTACCGTTACTCTGATGCTGGACTGGACACCGAATACCAACCACATCGGCATTTATACGGCTCTCGCCAATGGCTATTATGATGAAGCCAACTTGGATGTTGAAATTGTCGAACCCACCGATGTTGCCCCCGAAGCCGCTCTTGACGCTGGTCTTGTTGAATTTGGTATTGGCTTCCAAGAATTTTCATCGCTGGCCATTGCCGAAGGTGCCGAAATTGTCTCGGTGGCCGCCATTATCCAACATAACACCTCCGGTTTCGCCACAGTTCATGCAAACAATCCCGTCGAAACGCCCGCTGACTTGGCAGATCTCACCTATGGTGGTTTCAGTTTCCCCGATGTAGAAAATCCGGTTCTCTCGCTTTTACTGAGTTGTGACGATGCTGAATGGGACGAAGCCAATTATCTCGATATTGGCTACACCGACCCAATCGAACTCCTCACCCGTGAACGTATCGATTCCGCGTGGATTTTCTATGGTTGGCAAGGGATTCGCGCCGATGTTGAAGGCACCGAACTCGATGTCATCATGCTCCAAGACTATAGCGACTGTGTACCCGATTACTACACTCCCATTTTGTTGACCAGCCAAGCCATGATTGATGAACATCCCGATGTTGTCGGGGCATTTGTCCAAGCCACCGCGCGCGGGTATGCCGATGCCATTAATGACCCGGCCACATCTGCTGAAATTTTGCTTGAAGCCGTGCCAGAATTGGATGAAGCCTTAGTCACCGATAGCGCCGCGTGGTTGGCCGATCAATATCAAGCCGATGCGCCGCGTTGGGGTCAACAAGAACTCGATATTTGGCAAGGTTTTACGGATTTCCTCGCTGAAAATGGTCTTATCGAAGCCTTTGACGTGGAAACTGTTTTCACCAATGACTTCCTCCCCGGTGAAGTTCCACTCGATTAACTAACTATCAAAAATTGCATCTCGCAGAGCCACATTTCTACTGTGGCTCTTTTTATTTTCATATTCCCAATCCTCAAAGTTTTTTGGCGTTACCTTTTTTGAAAAAAAGGTAACAAATCTTTTCTTCTCCGCTAAAGGCTTCAGCGCGTTTTCTTGAATCTTCATATAATGGATACCAACGAAAACCCATTGGGGAGTCAGGATGAATTTATATATTTTCTACTGAGTTCCTACATCAATCCTACAGAACACGTCTAGAATGCTAAACAGGCAACAAAAATCTGATAGACAGGGGTGGATAGACTGCATATGAACCTGAATAAATTTACAACACGCGCGCAAGAAGCTGTGATGAACGCCCAACGCCTCGCGGAGGAAGCCAATCACTCAGATATGGATACCCCGCACTTGTTGGCCGCCTTGTTGCAACAACCGGAAGGGGTAGTGCCGCAAGTCATCAGCAAAATTGGTGCACGTCCAGCAACTATTTCTCAAGAAGTTGACAATATACTGGCCAATCGCCATAAAGTGTATGGTGGTTCTCAAGTCAACCTGAACCGTAATGTCGTTCAAGTCTTGCGGGATGCTGAAAAACAAGCCAGCCAAATGAAAGACGAATACGTCAGCACCGAACATCTTTTGCTGGCATTGGTCAAAGACCGCAATGTTGGCGATTTACTAGCCCGACATGGCGTGGCTAATGATACGGTGTTACGTGCTTTGAGCGAAATTCGAGGTGCCCAACGTATCACATCACAAGACCCCGAAAGCACCTATGAAAGCCTAGCCAAATACGGCCAAGATTTAACAGCTTTGGCCGCTCAAGGGAAATTGGACCCCGTTATTGGCCGTGATGAAGAAATTCGCCGCGTCATCCAAGTTTTGTCTCGCCGAACAAAGAATAATCCCGTGCTAATTGGCGAAGCGGGTGTTGGTAAAACGGCGATTGTCGAAGGTTTAGCCCAACGGATCATCAGTGGTGATGTGCCTGATGGCCTCCGTGATCGGACGGTAATTTCTCTCGATATGTCATCCCTCGTGGCGGGTGCTAAATATCGTGGTGAATTTGAAGAACGCTTAAAAGCTGTCCTGAAGGAGATCAGCGAATCCCAAGGCCAAATTATTGTTTTCTTGGATGAACTCCATACCATTGTGGGCGCAGGTTCAGCCGAAGGAGCAATGGATGCGGGCAATATCCTTAAGCCGATGCTCGCCCGTGGTGAACTCCGCGCGATTGGGGCAACCACGCTCGACGAATATCGCAAATATATCGAAAAAGACTCAGCTTTAGAACGCCGATTCCAACCCGTTTTTGTGGAAGAACCAAGTGTCGATGACACGATTAGTATTTTGCGCGGCCTCAAAGAACGTTACGAAGTGCATCATGGGGTACGCATTCAAGACAGTGCCGTTATTGCCGCCGCTGTCCTGAGTAATCGTTACATCGCCGACCGTCAATTACCCGATAAAGCCATTGATCTCATCGACGAAGCCGCCTCCCGCTTGCGCATGGAAATTGACTCCAAGCCGCAAGAATTGGATGGCGTTGAACGGGCCATCATGCAACGTGAAATTGAACGCGAAGCCCTCAAGAAAGAACGCGATCGCGCCAGTAAAGAGCGTCTTAAGAAACTCGAAGGCGAAATCGCCAATCTCAGGGAAGACTCCCGTGCTTTGCAGGCCCAATGGCAACGTGAAAAAGATGCCATTAGCAATATTCGTCAAACCAAGAGTCGTCTCGATGAAGCCCGGATTGAACTTGAACGGGCTGAACGGCGCGGTGAACTCGAAGAAGCCGCTCGTTTGCAATATGGTGAAATCCCTGATCTCGAAAAGCATTTGGTCGACGCTGAAACCGCTTTGCAAAATCTGCAAGCTGAAGGTCGCGCCATGCTCAAGGAAGAGGTCGATGCCGACGAAATTGCGAATGTGATTTCTGCATGGACCGGCATTCCCGTCAGTAAACTGCTTGAAGGCGAAGTTGAAAAGTTATTACACATGGAAGCCCGTCTCCATGACCGTGTGATTGGTCAAGACACCGCTATTCGCAATGTTAGCAATGCGGTCCGCCGCAGTCGGGCGGGACTCCAAGATCCCAACCGCCCCATTGGCTCCTTCTTATTCTTAGGGCCAACGGGTGTCGGTAAAACCGAACTGGCCCGAGCGTTGGCAGAATTCCTTTTTGATACCGAAGATGCTATTGTCCGCATCGATATGAGCGAATACCAAGAGAAGCACAGCGTTGCGCGATTAATTGGCGCACCTCCCGGTTACGTAGGTTACGATGAAGGTGGTCAGCTAACCGAAGCTGTCCGGCGTCGTCCCTATGCGGTCGTGCTCTTCGATGAGGTTGAAAAAGCCCATCATGAAGTCTTCGATGTTCTGCTTCAAGTCTTGGACGATGGCCGCATGACCGATGGCCAAGGCCGGACCGTTGATTTCAAGAATACAGTCATCATCATGACCAGCAATGTCGCCAGCCCAATTATCAAGCAAATGGCAGGCGAAGATTACGAAGATATTCGCAGTGCGGTGATGCACGAACTGGATACCACTTTCCGACCCGAATTTCTCAACCGGATTGATGAAATCACGCTCTTCCATCCGTTGGAACGTGAACACATTACCCATATTGTTGAAATTCAATTGCGCCATCTGCAAACGCTCTTGGCCGAACGCCGCATTAGCATCGAACTCACGCCCAACGCCAAAGAATTGCTAGCCGATCGAGGCTATGACCCGGTTTATGGGGCGCGTCCACTGAAACGGGTTATCCAACGTGAACTGCAAGACACCTTAGCTCTTGCCATTCTCGAAGGCAAAGTCCGTGAAGGTGAACATATTTTGGTCGATGCCGTGGGTGATGAACTCCGCTTTGAAGCCGTCACCAGCTACGAAGAAAACTACCAAAATTAACTCCCAATTCTGAGCACTAAAAAGCCCTGTGTGAAATTTTCCTACAGGGCTTTTTTGATTATTTTGCGTTTAAAG
>JBNLCD010000091.1:0-13147 GCA_050303635.1 Anaerolineae bacterium | reverse complement strand
GGATTTTGCCAAATCAATTTAGTTTCCAATAAACATCCGCTACACTCAATTCAATTCAAGAAAAGAGAGAAACCTGAGGCATGATTAAAATTCATTTACAGGCTGAAGATTTAGCACGGATGCGATTGGCCTATAGCCCTTTATTGGAATTGGCGATGAGCTTTAAAGTCGCGCAGATTCCGAGTTGGCAAAGTGGCTATCAAAACTGGTTACAAAGTGCTGAGGAAAACTTACAGGGCGTGTCGTTGCCGTATATGCACGCGGTGATTACGCCGCACTATATCGCCGGCTATTTGATGCCAACACCGCTGATGCCCATCCGAGATTTAGGCGAGGAAATCGCCCGTCTCAAAACTACTTCAGCCGAAATGGTACGACAACAAATGTTATGTTTATTACAGCTTGATCCTCTGACCGCAACGCGTCAGTATTTTTTGGACGAGCCGTTGGTGGCGCTAGAACATCTCATAACTGAAATCATCATTTATTGGGAACGCACCCTTGAACCGCATTGGCGGCAAATGATGAGTATTCTTGAAAATGCAGTACTTCATCAGGCGCATAATTTGGCGTTGCAAGGCACCGAAAACACGCTCAATTCTTTGGCTGAAAATGCGCTGTATGAAGATGCCATCTTGCAAATTGATAAGCCGCGTTTACCATTCTGGGAAGATGATTATTATTTGCGTGGAAATGGGGTGCAGTTGGTGCCCGCCTTGTTCAAATATCAGAGCTCAGCGCATGTGCGCGAACCGCAATTGCCAATGGTCCTATACAATGCGCGCGGTTTTGGATTATTGGAACCGGAGGCACCGCCGCCAACCTCAGAATCTCTGCAATTGCTGATTGGTGAGAGCAAGGCACGGGTACTTGAGGCCTTACAAAAACCCCGGAATACGCAAGAACTTGCGCAGATTTTGAGTTTATCGACAGGTTCAGTTTCTCAACATTTAAAGAACCTGCATCAAACGGGTTTGGTGGAAAGTTATCGGAGTGGGTATTACGTATTCTATCGCTTGACCCAACGGGGTTACCAATTTCTTGAATTGTTTTCAGACTAACACAATATATTGATTTCATAAGGAGTAATGGAAATGCAAAAGGTAGCGTTAATTGGTTTGGGCATTATGGGCACAGGAATGGCGCATAATTTGTTGGAAGCGGGTTTTGATCTTACCGTCTATAACCGGACGCGATCTAAAGCTGAGCCGCTAGATGAAAAGGGCGCAAAAATCGCCAATAGTCCGCGGGAAGCCGTCGCTGAAGCCGATGTCATTCTCAGCATGGTTAGCGAAGATAAAGCTTCGCGGGCCGTGTGGTTGGGTGATGATGGCATTTTAGCGGGTGCACCTGCAAAGGCTGTCTGCGTGGAATGTAGCACCCTCACGCTCGATTGGTTATATGAGCTGGCTGATATTGTGACTGACCAAGGTTTAGCGTTTCTCGATAGCCCGGTTGGGGGCAGTAAAGAGGCAGCTCAAGCAGGTAAGTTGGCTATACTGGCGGGTGGTGATGCGGATGTAATTGAGCAAGTGCGTCCGGTATTTGAAGCTTTTGGAGCGGCTGTTAATCATATGGGACCGGTCGGTAGTGGCCTAAAAATGAAGCTCACGTTGAATCATCTGGTTGGCTTGGAAATGTTGATGCTGGCGGAAGGTTTGGCCTTTGCCGAACGGCTGGGTGTTGATCCGGCGCGCTACTTAGCGGTGGTTAGCAATGGTCCGCTGGGTAGCCCGTTTATGCAACGTAAAATCAAAATGCTGGAAGATAATAGTTATGTTGACCCGCATTTTATGTTGCAATGGATGCGCAAAGATTTGTCCAATGTGTTGCGCGCCGCAGATGAGGTTGGCTCTCCGATGCCGTTAGCTGGCACTGCCCATGAAATTTATCAACTGGCGCAGGCCAATGGTTTAGGTGAGCAAGATTTCGCGGCGGTGATTGAACAATTGCGCCAAAAATAAGGTGATTTTGCGCAATTTTAGATTTGGATGCAGTATTTTGACAACTTCTGCTGTTTAGATAAGTGAAGAGCGCCTTCAAAACAATTTCGAGTAGTCAGTCTGGAGGACGACAAAATGAAGAAGTATGCATCTGGATTTCTCGCGCTAGTATTATGCACCGTCGTGGTAGTTGCTGTTGGGCTTAGTTTACCAAGTGAACATCAATCAGCCAGTGCTTCCAGTCATCAAGCACAAAATAATGACTGTCAAGCCGAGCCGCATCTGATTAGTGAAGCAATTGCGCCTCAAGAAGTCGCTGTTTATGCGTTGGATGACGCACAATCTAATCAGTTGGGCACATTTGCCGCCACAGCGCATATTGATGTTATCGGTCGTAATTTTGATGGCGCGTGGTTAGTCGTGGAATGGAATGATGATATTGTAGGTTGGGTACAACTTGATGATGTTGAAATCGTCGCCTGTGATAATGTCAATACCCCGACAGATCCAAATATGCCAACGGCAGAACCGCCGACCAACTAATGACGGCAATAAGGTAAGCAAGATTGGGCGCGAAGCTTCTAACTTCGCGCTTATTTTTTACAACTTGGATTAACACATTTCATCGAGGGCTTTCACCATGCGATAGAGGAGGGCATTGATGGGCGTCGCAACCCCATAACGTTCACCGAGGCGCACAATTGCCCCGTTGATTTGCTCGATTTCTGTTTCGGTTTTGCGCGATACATCTTGGAGCATTGAAGAATGATTTTTAGCGGTTAAGCGCGCAACTTGTTCAGCTTGACGCGCCGCGTCGCTATAAGGAAGCCGAATATTTTGAATTTTCGCTAAGGCTTGAACCTCATTCGCCGCATCATGCATCAAATCCCGCGCCCAATCGGACACAACGAGTTGTCCATTCGGCATGCGTAAAAGGGCGGATAGGGGATTAATTGCCGCATTGACCGCTAATTTTCCCCAGACAATACTTTGAATATCTTCAGTAATGTGTGGACGTAAATCAGCTTCGCTTAATAGATCAGCCAGATGTTGAATTTTATATTTGATATCAGGGCGGATGCCAAGTTTCGTATCACCCACACCCCCGTAACGAATTTCACCCACGCCGAGAACCGTGGCTCCCTGCGCAGTTACACCTTGAACCGCACGTTCATGCCCGACCCAAGCTTGCAAAAGTTCATAATTTTCAAGACCATTTTGTAAAGTAATGGCCAGTCCGTCTGGTGCTAAAACTTCTTTGATTTGTGCCACGGCCTGTTGTGTTTTTGTCGATTTAGTGAGTACCAATGCAATATCGACTTGACCTAAAGTTTGCGGGTCAGCGGTAACATCTACTTTCACTTCGCTAACTTTTTCTTGAGGATAATGAATCTTGAGAGGGTTTTCTTGTAAATGGGCGATTTGTTCCGGCCAATGGCCCACCAAAGTGACAGCGGCAAAAGGTGTTAATTTGGCACCAAATAGACAGCCTAAGGCACCTACACCCCAAATACCAATTCGCGGTGATTTTCTGTTACTTATCATTAATTTCACTCATCCCCATAATTTTAAGTTCAGGAGTCTGCCTGAACCTGCATTATAGCAATAAGCGAATGATAAATATAAGTGGTGCGGCTTATATTTAAGCAATTTAACCAACAGAAAAATGCCCGCTTACTCTGGTAGTAAGCGGGCATTTTTTAATGCGCATTAAACGCTAATGTATATCACGAGTGTGGTTATTGAATGCTCAAAGGTGCAACCACAACGCCACCGAATTGAACCGGGCCATCAGCCCCGTCAACGGAGCCAAATTCATAGACACCCGATTCACCTGTATCGTAGTGTAACATCGGGAAAACTTGGCTTCCGGCGGCATTAGCATCAATTTCAACCATGATATTGGTATTCAAACCGGGCAATAAACGGGTTTGGCCCAAAACAGCACCGGGAGAACCACCATTATCAGCATGAATGACTAACCAACCGGTGGCATCAATCAAGGCATCACCGACATACAACATACTGCCTTGGAAACTACCACCATCTTCCGGGAAGAGAAGTGCTGGCGCGGCATTAACCGCAAAGGTCAAAACTTTGTCATCAACACGGACGGGGCCATCGGCTCCATCAACGGTGCCAAATTCATAAACACCAGCTTCGCCTGTATCGACATGGAGCATTGGCCAGAGAACGGGTGTGATATCGCCATCCAATGGGACATTTACACGTTCATTGTAACCATCTTCAACCAACGCTTGCCCCAAAACTGGACCGGGTGCACCGTCGTTATCAGCATGAATAACCAACCATCCGGGGCCTTCAGATAAAACACTGTGGGCATGGAAGGTGGGGGCCATCATATCATCCATCATGCTTTCATAATTGTCGGCATGAAGCACAATTTGATCATTGGCGCGAACATGGGGAACCGTCCAGAAGGAGTTTGTGGCGACCGCACCATTGAAAATTACCGGACCATCTGCACCTTCAACCGTACCAAATTCATAAACTTCGGCTTCGCCGGTATCGCTATGGAGCATAGCCCACAAGACATTGGTGGGTTCTTCATCTAGTTCAACCACAACATCCGTATTTAGGCCTTCATTCAACCATGCGAAACCGATCACATTGCCAAATGCCTCAGCGGTTCCTTCGTGAATAACTAACCAGCCAGCGGTCGGGGTAACGGCAGACGTAATAGTAACCGTATTTTCAGAAACAAATTGATCCTGTGATTCGAGAACGGCAACGCCGAATGAGGGCGTCACAATACTGCCATCAACACTCACCGGACCATCGACTCCATCAACGGTGCCAAATTCATAAACACCCATTTCACCAGAATCCGTGTGGAGCATGGCATAGAGTGTTGAAGTGACAATAGTTGTATCGATCTGCACAGTCACGTTATGGCTGTGACCGGCGGGGACCCATGCATAGCCAGCCACTGGACCGGGAGAACCACCATTGTCAGTGTGAATAACGACAAAACCGGGGCCTTCACTATAGACAGAAGCAATGGCCACAGTGCCATCAAGGGATAATTGGTCATTAACAGCAACCATCGGGAGGTCATTCATACCATCGTCTTGGGCAGAAACTGAGACGATGCCAACAAGCATTAAACTACTTAGAACACATAAAACTAAAACTTTACGCATTGTTTATAACTCCTCACTTCGCTTGGGGGTTAAAGAGAAGTTTGGGGACTTCTCTATTCTATTAATACGTAATTTATTGCGATTTGGATTAATCAATTTGAAAATCGCTTAAATTCAGTGAAAAAAACTTCAAGTTTTTAGATAACCGCCTCATAACTAAGGAATCGACACCTAGACACGGTATGTCAGCTAATTGGGGATATATTTCAGGCCGATTTTTGCTATAGTATGGGGTACAAAAATTCAAACTCATGAATACTAAAGGAGTAAGTTTTTTCGTCGGAAACAGCAATAATTTGCCTGCATCTGACACACTGGCTGAAATATTTTGATGACTGAGATATTTCATTTGTTGTAGTGTAATTTACTCACTGATTCCCCAAGGAGCGAAATCCACATGGCTGGTCCAATGCGTCAAATTAAACCAACGGTAGACACCAAATTTCACATTGACTATTCCTGGTGGGGTGATCAAGAACGTGAATTGAATGTCTACTTAAGAAGTTTGCTACCCCAAGAAAAACGCGATTATCTCGAAGCACAGGCCGAACTCGATGAAGTTGATTGGATTGATCCCGAAACGGCTGAAGTTTGGAAGATTAACCCTTTTGAACAAGCAATCCGTGATACCGCTGATGAAATCGATCTCACGCGGACTTCATTGGTAGATGCGGTTTTCCGCGTATTTTTACTCAATAACAATTCCCCAATGTCTGCTGAAGAGCTCAGCAGTTTGATCGGGCGTCCCCCCAATACCATTCTGCGCACCATTGGCAGTACCCAAACTTATCGTGGTATCCGGATGGTTGTTGATAACTAATGCAGAACTTACCCCGCCTAAAGCTGTTATGGCTGGCTGTCATCCTCATCTTTTTAGGAATTTTGGCAACCGATAGTGTACCTGCTTTACGCGGTGGATCTGGGTGGCAATGGGATTATGCGTCGCCGGAAGAATGGACGCCTGTCTATCTTTTGGCTGGCGCACTTTTTATTTATAGCGCGGGAATCTTATTATTTCGAAAATATCAACTTAAACCTTTTATCCGCTTAATCTGGGCGTTGGTTGGCATGGTGAGTATCACCCTATTGGCGCTCAATATTCAAGGCGACCCATTTTTTCTGTTGTTCACGCGGACTGTCTCGCCAGTTCAAACCGGAGCGAGTACGTTGGCAGTCTATAAGTTTGATGAAGAAGGTGTACAGTCGAGCTTAAATCACTGGACTGACATTATGACGGATGCCAAGCCAGAACAGCTCAATATTATTCATTTCACAACGCATCCGCCGGGTCAACCGCTGGCCCATTATTGGGTCGCGCAACCACTTGATGAAGTTGAGGTTCTGCAATCAACGCAAATGCAACTGCGTAGCTATCAATGCAGTGATGTGGGCGTAATGACCTATAATCAGGGTGAAATATTAAGTGCGGGTTTTTGGGGCATCTTAATGCCTGTGTGGGCGGCACTGGCCATTATCCCGATTTTCTTAACGATTAAACTATTGACTGATGATGAAAATTTAGCGGCGGATACTGCCCAATGGTGGGCCCTGATACCGTCCATTTTGTTGTTCACGCCAACATGGAATACACTGTATCCCTTTTTGTGTATCACCGCGTTTTATTTCTTGGCTAAAGGATTGCAAGCGAAACGCCTGCTGTGGGTTGGTTTATCAGGTCTTATACTCGGTGCAACCACGCTCCTCACTTACTCAGTCATGCCTGTTGGTCTACTATTTGCTTTATATATATTGGGGATTTGGTGGTGGCTAGAACGCCCCGGAACTAAAGATCAGGCTTGGGCGTGGTTAATCCGCAACGGCTTGAGTTTTGCGGGCGGATTTGTTCTATTGTGGATACTTTTCTGGGGTTACAGTGGCACGAGTCCATTTGCCATCTTCACTACAGGCATCGAAAATCACCGCGAAATTGTGCAACGTGCCGATTATCTTGTTTGGGTGTTTCTGCATTTATATGATCTGTTCTTGTTTACAGGTTGGGCAGTTGTGGCGTTATTTATAGTCGGTGTTTATGCCGCTGGGCAGAGTTTACGACAGAAACAAACTTCACCTGCCATGATTTTGGGCAGTGTTTTGGGCCTGACAATGATCATTGTCGCCATCAGTGGTACGGCTCAAGGTGAAACAGCTCGTCTCCTCACATTCTATATCCCGTTTATGTTGATTGTGGGTGCTTTACAGCTTAAAAATAAACAAGGTTTTCATCCCATCTGGTTGATTGGACAGGCGTTAACTGTTTTGGTGATGGCGACCTATATCCCCGTTATTCCGCAAGATTTGAATGACCCGCCCGACGGACCGCGCGAAGATGTGCCATTCAATGACGAATGGAATATTCGGCCAGTGAATGCCATGTTTGAGAGCGCCGATTATGAAGGGGTCTTTAAACTCGCTGATTTTCGAGCGATTGGCGATCCGGCTCAAGAATCCATTACATTACATATTGATTGGGAGGGTATCACGCCCACTGAACGTCCCTATCAATTCCGCGTTGTGGCACGTTCAGAAAATGATATTCAGGGTGAAGTGGTCGCCGAAGCTTATCAATGGTATCCGCAAAACGGCAATTATTTGACGAGTTGTTGGCAAGCTGGCGACCAAATTCGTGATATTTTTGTATTAACGGTGCCACCCGTCGCCAAACCTGTGCAATGGTATTTAGAAGTACAGGCCATTGATTATCGCACGGGCGAAATAATACCCGCTGAACCCATTATCCTCGGCCCGATTGATTATGGGGCTGATTTTTCGCAGATTGAAGAATAAATAGTATCTTGTAGAATGACGGCAAATATACTGTTTTAGCGCAGATTGGTCACAAGATACGCTTGAATAACTTTATCCCCCGCTTTTTCGGGACGTTCAATCGCTTCGACTTCAACATAATCTTGGACAAGTTCATACGTTTCGGCACTGATAATGACTTCGTAGCGCTCGGCGATACCTTCTAGTTTCTTGGAGAAACTCACGGCTTTACCTAATGCGGTGAATTCTTTACGGCTGGGACTGCCCACATTTCCTAACATTGCCCAATCGGTATGCACACCAATCCCAAAACTTAAATGATTAATACCCGGTGGTGGGGGAGGTAATGTCTCATGGAAAGCATGGACTTGTTGCGTGATTTCGTAGGCTGTGCGCACGGCATTAAGAACGTGATTCTCATCATCGTTAAATTGCGTGTTGTAGAGGCCCACAATCGCGTCGCCCATGAATTTATCGATAATTCCACGATTATGCGCAATCGCATCGGCGGCAATACCCAGATATTGATTAATTTCTTGGAGCAAGACTTCAGGCGGTAATTTTTCACTGTAGGAGGTAAAGCCCCGTACATCGGCAGATACTACTGAGATTACGCGTTCTTCACCGCCCAAGCCCAAACCATCAATACTACCAATGCTATCAATATCACTCCCCATCGGCAGATACGTACGGATTACATTGATGGTTTCATCACGTCGCTTAATTTGGGTGAGATCATCAATCACAATGGCGATACCGAGTGTATTGTCTTCTTCATCACGCAGGGGACTGAGTTTCAGCATCAAGAAGGACGGGCCACGGGTAGGCAGAACCGGATTGAGTTCGGTGGTTTCAATTTGACCATCCACCAAAACAGAATCCAGTAAATTTTCAAAACCTTCATAGACCGCCGGCAGAACATCCATAATATCTTCGCCGATAGAGTTTTCTGATGAAATCTCAAGAATCTCTTCGGAGGCACTGTTCATCGTACGCACGTAACCGTCCGCATCGGTGGTTATAACACCACTCCCGATGGAGGCAAACACATTGTCCAAAAACTGGCGTATTTCAGCGACTTCATTAATTTGCGACTTTACCCGTTCGTAGAGTTCAGCATTCTTAATGGCAATCGCCGCTTGATTAGCAAACGCCGCAAGTAGACGTAATTCTTTTTTGCCGAACGTGCCTTCTTGCAGAGAGTTATCAACGTAAATTACGCCCGAAACTTCATGCTGATAAATGAGGGGGACGCACATTAAACTGCGTAAATCAAAGCGCAACATACTCACTGAAGGATCAAACATGCTATCGCTTTGCACATCATCCGATAGCACAGGTTGGGCCGTGGTCAACACCCGATCAATAATGGTTTGACTGAAAGCAATATCATCTTCTTCAATGGTCGTCTTATCCATATTCCGCGCGACGGTGACTTCGTATTTGCCAGTTTTCTCATCGCGCAACATGATGTAGCCACGTTCTGCACCTGTTAAACCAATAACGAGGTCCATCGCATTCGGGATAACTTCATCCCAAGCCAAGGACGAGTTGATAATAGAGGCGGTGCTTGTCAGGGCGCGTAGTTGAGCAAGTTCCGTAATTTCTTCTTCAACCTGTGTATTAAAATTATCCATCAATTCGCTGAGGACATTGACTTCGGCCAGTACATCATCCGGCAGACCAAGATTACGAATAGAAAGTAACTGTGTTTGCGCGGCCAACATAGTTTGCACTTCTTGGGCCATCAAATTCAAGCGCATGACTTCGGTGCTGAGTGTATCAAAATGTTGGGTGACAAGCGTTTGTTTCATAAAAATTATCTCTCAGAAATTTCGTAGAGCGTGGTAGCTTCAGTGCGACCCTTAACTTGCAATGTCTTATAAACATTGACGTCGATATTTGCTGTTGCAAATTGTTCCTGACAAGCGGCGTAGGTATTATCCGAGATCAAAATTTGACCGATTTGAGCATTATCCTCGACCCGTTTTGCAAGGTTAACACTATCGCCAATCGCTGAAAATTCACGACGGGTAGCACTCCCGACATTGCCGAGTGTAGCCAGACCTGTGTTAATTCCTATGCGATAGAATGGCCGGTCTGTAAAACCATGTTGCATCAATCTGGCGAATGTTGTGAGGTCAGATGCAACACGTAACGCGGCTTGAACAGCGTGCCAAGCATGATCAGCAGGCAAAGGATTGAGCTGACTGTTGAACAAACACATGATTTCACTCCCCATGTATTTGTCAATCATGCCGGCATGATTGTGAATACCTTCCGTCGCAACAGTTAGATAGGTATTGAGAATTTCCATCAAATTGCGTGGCGAAATATCTTCTTCAAAGGTATCAAACGGACGCACATCAATATACATAATCGTAATATCGTGCCGCTCACCACCCAAGGCCAAACGGTCAATTTCTTGAATATTATCAACCATGACGGGCGGCAAATAACGACGTACCGCAGTCAGCGTCGCATCACGGCGCTTAATCTCCGTCATATCATCGGCCACTAAGGCAAGCCCTTGCGATTCATTCGCTGAATTTTTCAAGGCACTGAGTTGCAAGTTCAAATTGACTTGACCCCGTCCTTGAATTTCTAAGTCTGCTTCAAGCGAAACCACTTCTTCAGCCAGACCAATTTGACGCAACCCGTTCCGAATAGAATAGTGAAGCGCCGGAATAGCGCGATTCAAGGCGTCGCCAATCGCATTGTCGGCAGGCTTACTAAAAATATGCTCAGCGGCTTGATTATAAATGGTAATGACTTCGTCCGCGTCGGTGGTGACAACCCCACTGGCAATTGAAGCCAGAATATTGTCGAGGAGCGTTTTAATCTCAGTGATTTCTTGGAGCGTTTGCTTAATTTGCTCAAAGAGACGCGCATTTTCAATGGCAATGGCCGCATGATTCGCAAAACCCGTCAGGAGACGAAGTTCACGGCGACCAAATTCACCCGCACGATGGCGATTATCACAATAGACAGCTCCAATGACACGATCATGGAACATCAGGGGCACACAAATAATACTCCGTAACTGATAGCCAACAATACTTGTTTGCGCGCCAAAACGATCATCTTCCTGTGCATTAGCCGAGGTAATGGGTTCTTGGGTGCTCATGACACGCTCGACAATCGAACGGCTAAATTCCATGTCATCTTTGGAGGCTTGGTTATCGCCAAGCTTACGGGCTACCGCAATTTCAAGTTCACCAGTTTCTTGATCTAATAAAACAATATAACCCCGTTCAGCACCCACTAAACCAACGACCCGTTCCATCACATCTTCGAGAACATTGGTTAAGTCGAGGCTAGAATTAATGAGCTCGGTGGTTTTGGCGAGATTGCGTAGTTGGAGCAATTCCAATTGATTATCAGATAAACGCTGGGTCAACTTATCAAAATCGGTATTAATGCCTTGTAAGTTCTCGATGGTATTGCGCGGCAAACTGATACCCATCGGCAAAAGTCGTTGCTTTTCTTCAAGCAACCGTGCTTGTAAAACATCAGCGGCCTGTTGTAAATCTTGGGCAACTTCGGCAGTTTTGTATGATGGACTGGTGGATGGAAAAAAGGTTGACATGAAACACCTTAAAATATGGCTAATACAGCTCGCTCAGAACACCTGAGCTAATCCCAATTTGATTTTATTGTAGCACAACTCTTTATAATTCAGTTTATATCAAATTTACGACGGTGCTAAGAATTAAGACAGTCCATGGACTGAATATCATGTAGCCGTAGGGAAACAGTCAGACTCTCGTAAGAATCATGCTAAAAGCACTGCCCACAAGATAAATACCCCATCTGCTACATAAACCGTAGGAATGATGTTTTATCGCATTGCTTATTTCTATTTTCATCATTTAGCGAATTCGTGTATCGCCAGAGCTAGCACCTTATGATATAACGGGCATGATAATGATAGAGAAGCAATAAAATAGGATAAAATCAATGAAATTAGGGATTATCGGTTTACCCAATAGTGGGAAAACGACTGTGTTTAATGCCTTGACCGGAAGTGATATTGAAACAGGTGCGGTTTCCTCTGGGCGTTTGACGACCAACATGGCAGTCGTACATGTTCCGGATCCACGGGTTGAACAACTCAGCAATATGTATAACCCCAAGAAAACAACCTATGCCACCGTTACTTATATTGATGTAGGCGGGTTGGATAAAGGGGTTGGTAAAAGCGGCTTGCCCGGTGAATTACGGAATGCCATCGCGCCCGTGGATGGTTTTGTGCATGTTGTTCGTCAGTTTGAAGACGATAGTGTGCCCCATCCCCAAAGTAGCATTGACCCCAAACGTGACTTGGAAGCCCTCGATTCAGAATTTTTGCTGACTGACTTGATTACAGTTGAGGCGCGGCTAGAACGTCTGCAAGAGGAATTGAAAAAGAAGGGTAAAAAAGTCACGGGCCGTTCAGTTGAGGAAGAAATCGCGTTACTCGAACGAATTAAAGCCCATCTCGAAACAGAAAGCCCGCTTCGCAACATGGATTTAGATGAGGAAGAAAAGAAATCCCTGCGCGGTTTTGGGCTCTTCACGATGAAGCCAGTTGTGGTGGTGATCAATACCAATGAACCGCTGGATGATACTTCCGGAATTTTGACCTATGACCATCAAAACGCGTCGGTTCTGGCTCTAGCTGGCCAAATTGAGGCCGAAATTGCCCAACTTGGTGACGATGATAAAGCTATTTTTCTTGAAGAGTATGGGATTGCGGAACCGGGCGCAAATCGGATTATCCGCGCGTCCTATAATTTGATGAGCATCCAAACTTTCTTCACCGTTGGGGAAGACGAAGTCCGGGCTTGGGGCGTTCGTATTGGAGCCAAGGCACCGGAAGCCGCTGGAGTTATTCACTCCGACTTACAACGCGGTTTTATTCGTGCCGAAACCGTGGCCTATGATGATTTAGTTGGATTAGGAAGTATGACCAATGCAAAGTCAGAAGGTAAAGTTCGGCTCGAAGGCAAAGAATATACCGTCCAAGATGGCGATATTTTAAATATTCGCTTCAATGCTTAGCTTTTGCTAACAGGTAATAATTCCGCCGCTTTCTCCATCAGCTTATCCAGCTCGATAGGTTTGGTCATCCAGGCTTGAATGCCAAGTTTCTCACATGGCTGACGCATCAGGTCATCGGCTGAGATAGCAAAGACAGGGGTTTCTTTGTCTTCGAGATTGTGGCGGATATGTTTTAAGACTTCAATGCCCGGTTTATTCGGAAGATGCATATCTAAAATGACGAGGTCATAGCGA
>JBNLCD010000090.1:0-13230 GCA_050303635.1 Anaerolineae bacterium | reverse complement strand
TTGCGAGTTTGATGCTTCTATCTCTGCTATCCATTGCGGCTGGCGTTTACTCTCCGTTTATTTATTTTAGATTCTAAGAGGTTTAAGCCATGAATTTGACAAAAAAGATTATTCAAGGTTTAACCGTCGTGGTATTTTTGGGGATGATTGCTCTGCCTGCGCTGAAAATGCTGACAACACCTGACCAAAAAATATCTGAATTTGAGAAACGAAATCTTGCCCAAGTCCCAAGGTATAACGGGCATGGTCTTTCACGGAATTTTGTTGAGCAAGTCGAAACCTATCTCAATGACCAATTTGGGTATCGTGAAGACTTAATTTATGGCCGCGCTTATTTGGACGCATTCTATCTCCATAAAGCACCATCTGATAAGGTTCTAATTGGTCAAGATGGTTGGTTGTATTACACCTACCCGTATCAGGTTGCAGATCGGCAGGGGCTGGTTAATTATTCAGATGCGGATAAAGGCTTCTGGCGTTACGTTTTTCAAAGACGGCAAGATTGGCTAGCAGAACGCGGGGTTACTTATGTGCTCGTTATTGCCCCCGATAAAAAAACCATCTATCCCGAATATTATCCTAGCCAATATCCTGTTATTTATCCTGATAACACCATGCTAGATCAATTTTTGGAAACACTCCAGAATACAAGTACCGTCAATATGCTTGATTTACGCGAACCTTTACTGAATTACAAAAATTATTCGGGCGACACCCGTCTGCTCTATCACAAAACAGATACGCACTGGACTCCGTTAGGGAGCTATATTGCATATCAATATATTATTGATAATTTGCGCCAATACGAACCAGATATACCACGCCTCGAAGGCGGTCACCTTATCTATGATCCCACTAGTGAATGGATCTTTGATGAAGATTTAGCGATAATGACGAACTTGCGCGAGGAGTTCACCCAACCTTTTCCAGCTTTGACTGTTGCGCCAAGTTATCAGTGCGCTACAGAAGTACCTTATACTGGCATTCTGTGGCCAGATAAAGCTACTCAAACTTATTGCCCCGACAATGATGTAAATATCATTGTCTTTCACGACTCTTTTTTCAAGGTAGCCCGTCCATATCTAAGGGAAAGCTTTGGGACAGTCACATTTTTCTACAGACTCCGTTTTGAGCCGTGGTTTTGGGAAGCAGAGATGGAGGCATTGATCGCAGAAACGGGTACAACAATTGTTGTTGAGGAAATCGTTGAGCGGAGCTTACCACGTCTACCAGAAACATTGGACGAACATACTATCAACAAAACTCAATAACTAACACAATGTACCTGCCTAATCTTATTACCTTTTTAATGTGACATATCACTAAAATCGAATGTACTAAAACTGACCGCAATGTGATGTTTGACTTTCGGCCCCAATCAGAATTTCGGTCAGCACCTGTCTGCTTGGCATAGCGAGAGTTTTCCCTAAACCAGCATAGTCAATTGATGCTTCGCTCGTTACAATGGAATTATTCAGTAACGGATGAAAAGATAGATAGGTAAATCATTTGATGACAGTTTTGCATGTGGTAGGTGGCGGTCTAGCTGGAACCGAGGCCGCTTGGCAAGCCGCTGAACGAGGCATTGAAGTTGTGCTCTACGAAATGCGCCCGCAGAAAACCACGCCCGCCCATATGACGAACAATTTAGCCGAGCTCGTGTGCAGTAATTCACTGGGCTCAAAATTACCAGATCGTGCCTCTGGCCTCCTCAAAAACGAACTCAAGATGATGAAGTCATTGCTCATGCGGTGTGCCGAAGAAGCGGCAGTACCGGCTGGTGGTGCATTGGCGGTTGATCGCGATGCATTTTCTAACGGCGTGAAGTCTGCGCTAGAATCTCACCCGAATATCACACTCAAAATGGGCGTTGAGATCACTACCATTCCCGATGAACCCACCATTATCGCCAGCGGTCCATTGACCTCAACGGCTCTAGCTGAAGATATCGGGCGTTTAACCGGCGAAGAATATCTCTATTTTTATGATGCGTTGTCCCCGCTAGTCGATGCCGAAACCATCAATATGGATATTGCTTATCGGGCCAACCGCTGGGACAAAGGCGACAATCCCGAAGGCGATTATATCAATTGTCCAATGGATGAAGCGCAATATTTGGCGTTTGTCAGAGCACTGGTCGAAGCCGAACGCATCGAACTCCGCGACTTTGAACAAGAAGATCCGAATTTCTTTGAAGGCTGTTTGCCCATTGAACAATTGGCCGCCCGTGGTGAAAAATCGCTGGCATTTGGCCCGATGCGGCCGGTAGGTTTGGTAGATCCGAGAAATGGAAAACGGCCGTTTGCCGTGGTGCAGCTTCGTCAAGATAATCTGGTGGGTTCTTTGTATAACATCGTTGGTTTCCAAACCAGCCTGCGTTGGGGCGAGCAAAAACGCATCCTGCAAATGATTCCGGGGTTGGAAAATGCGCGTTTCGTGCGTTATGGGCAGATGCACCGTAACACCTTTTTGAATGCGCCAACGCTTCTGCGTCAGAGTCTGCAATTCCATGACCGCGATGATTTATTTTTCGCGGGACAAATCACCGGAATTGAAGGGTATGCCGGCAATATTGGCACCGGTTTGATCGCAGGCATCAACGCCGCGCATTATTTACAGGATAAACCGCTCTGGCATTTGCCGGAAACGACGATGATGGGTGCCTTGTGTTATTATGTAACCCATGCGGAACCGAAACACTTTCAACCGATGAAAGCCAATTTTGATTTGGTGCCCAAATTTGAGCAGAAAATCCGTGGGAAAAATCAACGTAAAGCGATGTATGCTGAACGCGCGTTAGAAGATTTGAATGTTTTTCTGCTTGAACATGATTTTGAACCACTACCACTTGGGGAGTAAGTTTCGTTTATGAAAGCTTCATCTCGTAGAACACCGCTCTATCTGATTTTTACAAGCCTGATTCTGCTCGTAACAATCGTCGCTGTTTTTGTCTTAGGACTCCACGAGGACGAAGGTGATCGTGTTGTCCGTGCATTGCAAGAAACACAAGTACCTACCTTTACTCCGGCTCCCGATGGCATGAGTCCACCTTATTTTGACGGTCAAGGTGCTTATGACCATGCGGTTGATTTACTGGGTTTTGGTCATCATCCAACGGGAAGCCCTGAACTGGAAGCCATGCGCCAGCATATGATTGAACGCTTGGAAGCCGCTGGTTGGGAAGTTATGGTGCAAGAATTTGAACATGATGCAAATGGTGAAATTTTTGTAGCCAAGAATATTATCGCCAAGCGTGGCGAAGGCCCGATTACCATTATTGGCTCGCACTACGATAACCGTCTGGTGGCGGATAATGATCCTGTCCAAGATAATCGCACTGAAGGCACACCCGGTGCCAATGATGGCGTGAGCAGTACGTCCGTTTTGCTTGAGCTTGCCGAAACAATCGATGAAAACTACACAATGGATAAACAAGTTTGGTTGGTTTTCTTCGATGCCGAAGACAATGGTCGCTTGCCTGGTTGGGACTGGATTATCGGTTCCATGTATATGGCCAATCATCTGGATGAACTGGGCGTTACCAATCGCGATATTGAGTTTATGCTGTTATTGGATATGGTCGGTGAAGCCGATGAACAACGTTTCCGTCTCGAAGCGAACTCACTGGTTGCCGCCCCTGACCAAGTTGTGGCTATCTGGCAAATTGCGGGTGCACTCGGCTATTCAGATAATTTTGTAGCTGAACGACGTGGCCCGATTACCGACGACCATTTGCCCTTCATTCAACAGGGCATTCCGGCTGTGGATATCATCGACTTAGTCTATCCCTATTGGCACACCACTGATGATACACTCGATAAAATCAGTGCCGCGAGCCTCGATCGGGTGGGCGAAGTCGTCGAAATTTATTTATTACATACAGGGAGAATTAGTCAATAACCCTATGACAAATCTATACAACCCCCATTTCCCTAAAGCTAAACGGGTGCAAAATATTCCACCCTATCCCTTTGCGGTGATTGGTCAACGCATTGCGGAATTGACCAAAGCGGGTCGGCGTATTATTCGGGTCGATATTGGTAGCCCGGATTTGCCGCCTGCCCAAAATGTGATTGATAAGCTGACCGAGGTCGCCAACATGCCGAATATGCACGGCTATTCTGGTTATCGCGGCATGCCCAATTTCCGGCAAGCGGTAGCGCATTACTACCAACAACGCTTTGGGGTTAGTTTGAATCCGGATACGGAAGTATTGCCGTTGATTGGTTCCAAAGAAGGTATTGTGAATTTCACGCTGGCGACGGTTGGCCCCGGCGATGTGGTTTTAGTGCCGAGCTTGGCCTATCCCGCTTATGCGATGGGTGCCCAAATTGCCGAAGCGGACGTGGTTGAAATGAGCATCAATTCCGGCAACGACTACCTGCCTGATTTTAATGAACTCAGCCCCGCCGACCGTGAACGGGCGCAATTGATGTGGTTGTGCTACCCCAACAATCCCACCGGCGCTTTTGCCTCGCTGGAATTCTATCAACAGGCGGTTGATTTTGCGCGCGAAAACAATATCTTGTTGGCGTCGGATAATCCTTATATGGAAATCACTTTCGATGGCGAACCCCATGCGCCTAGTGTGATGCAAATTCCAGATGCCAAAAATACCGCCGTTGAATTCATCTCCTGCTCCAAGACCTATAATATGGCTGGCTGGCGCTTGGGGGCGATGGTTGGTAGTAAAGAAAATATCGACAATTTATTGGTCATCAAGAGCAATGTCGATAGTGGTCACTTTAAGGCCATTTATGACGCGGGCGTGGTGGCACTCACCGAAACCAGCCAAGAATGGCTTGATGAACGTAATATGGTTTATCAAAAACGCCGCGACAAGATTTTAGCCGCCCTTGATGATATTGGTCTGGCTCAAGAAACAATGCCGCGTGGCTCACTTTATATTTGGGCAAAAGTGCTCAAATGTGGTGGCGATGATGTGGAATATGCCACTCAATGTCTCGAAGAAGTTGGCGTTTCCATCACGCCGGGTTCATTTTATGGCGAAGATGGCCGTGGTTATGTCCGCATTAGTCTAGGTATTGCTGACAACGATTTGGTTCAAGCCTTAGAGCTTCTCAGCAAGTATTGGTCAGACAAAGCCTAGTCAGAGTATAATGAATGCATCAATGGTGGGGCAAATATCCCCAACTTGCCCCACTACTTGTTACAAAGTCACGGCCTGCTGTGACTGAGCCTGCATAAATTTTTAATTACGCTGGGAGAGAATATTATTCCACGCGACGAATTTCAATTTGAAGCTGAAAAAGAATTAGAACGCGAGCGCGGCTACTTGGTTGGCCTCTATTTGCGCGGATCACGCCCCTTGATGACCGTTGAAGAATCGCTTGCTGAATTAACCATGTTAGCTGAAACCGCTGGCATCGAAGTTGTGGGTCAAACATATCAGAACGTCAACAGTATCCATCCCGGCACCTTTATTGGCACGGGTAAAGTTGAAGAAATTAAAGAAGAAGTTGAAGCCAACGATATTAAAGTCGTGGTTTTTGATGATGAGCTTTCACCCCGCCACCAACGCGAACTCGAAAAACGCTTTGGCGAAGAAATTAAACTACTCGATCGTTCCGCCTTAATTCTCGATATTTTTGCCCAGCACGCGACAACGCATGAAGGGCGTTTGCAAGTTGAACTAGCCCAATATGAATATCGTTTACCGCGCTTAACCCGCCAATGGACGCACTTAGCCCGTCAAGCCGGTGGTGGTGCGGCACGCGGTGGCTCCGGTGGGGTTGGTCTGCGGGGTCCCGGTGAAACGCAATTGGAATCGGACCGTCGTGAAATTGGGATTCGGATTTCTAAGCTCAAAGACGATATTGAAAAAGTCAAAGCCCACCGCAGTCGGCACCGTCAACAGCGCCAAAAAACAGGTATGCCCGTAGTTGCACTGGTTGGGTATACTAATGCGGGTAAATCGACGCTGATGAATGCAATTTCGGATGCCAATGTTTATGTGGCTGATCAACTTTTCGCAACTTTGGATACGACCACCCGTCGGGTGAACTTACCAACAGGGCAAGCGATTTTGTTATCCGATACGGTTGGGTTTATCCAAAAATTGCCAACCACGTTAATTGAATCGTTCCATGCCACACTTGAAGGAATTTTGGAAGCCGATTTGTTGCTTCATGTGGTCGATGGCTCGAGCCCGCATTGTCACCAACATATTGAAGCGGTGGATGATACTTTGGCCGAAATTGATGTGCCGCGTATCCCCCGAATTTTGGTGATGAATAAGATTGATAGACTGACAGAGCAACCGGATTTAACGCGATATCAGTCGAAGGATTATGAAGCGGTGGTTTCGGTTTCCGCCTATACAAAAGCCGGCCTTGATTTGCTCTTACGTGAAATAGAAAATCAATTTAAAGTAATTATGCCGTCGGTCCGGCTCTTGATACCGTATAATAAGGGCGATGTTTCGGCGTGGGTATATGAACACGGCATTGTCACCGATGAAGAACATACCAACGAAGGCGTCTATTTGACTGCTCAGCTTTCACAGCGCGCCGTTGGTAATCTTGCAGAATATATTATTCATGACCCCGATGGGGAGTAAAATTTATGTTACGGCGTATTGACTCATCTGAATGGCTTAGTAAGCTCCTAGTTGATATATCTTCGTATGTATCGCGTTATCGCGGTTTGCCGTTATTGGTCGGCACGGGCTTCTTGATAGCGAGTTTTCTGCTATTTGGACTTGTTCTTTTATCGCTTGTATTAGCTGAAATTGCGGCAACCGCGTGGTTATGGTTCTGTGTGCCCCTAGCTTGCTTGCATATTGGCCTGCTTGTGTTCTTTATTGGGGTGATGTCAGCCACACCTTTGGGCGCAGGATACCACAGTTCTGACCGTTAAAAAAATCGCGCTCTGTGCGGATGGTTCAGCCCAATTATTGAACCTGATTGATACCGCCCAGATAACGGTTGATTATCTTAAAGTAGGGCGTTGGATGGAAGAAGCGTGGCTGACCCAGTGCTGTCAACGTCAGCCGGTGCTCTTACATAGCCATGCGGGCCTGTTCGATGCTCATTTGGATACAACCCATATTGATAACCTCGCTCAATTTACTCAGACAAAATGGGTCTCGCTTCATTTTGATGTACCAAGCGGGCCTCTTTTTAATTGGCATAAACGGCTAGGGTTTCCGATTCCATTTGTCACGCAAGCCAAAGCCTATGATTTAGCCCTGCAAAATATGACAGCTTTAAAATCCAAACTCGCCGTGCCTGTAGCACTCGAAAATCAGGCCTATCATCGCTACAGTGGCCACAATTATGTTACAGAACCCGATTTTTTACAGCGTGTTTTAGCGGATACCGCCACCTACCTTTTATTAGATTTGGGTCATGCGCGGGTTTCTGCGGCGATGTGGCAACTCCCAATCGAAGATTATCTCCAACAATTGCCCCTCGAACGGGTGCTTGAAATTCATATCAGTGGGCCGCGCATTTATCGGGGACGTTTGCGCGATGTGCATGCCCCGTTACAAGCTATTGATTATCAAATTCTGCAAGATGTTCTGCGCCACACGCCTCATATTCAGGCCGTGACTCTTGAATATTATGGTGATCAATCAATCTTGCTCGAACAGCTTCAACAGTTGCGCCACATCACGACAAAAATATTTACGTAATTTTTACAAAAAGGGGGTGGGTCGAATTTGGTGCTAAAACTACACCCTCGCCTTTTGGCTTCCTCAAATTAAAAGCAGTGTGTTACTAGCCTAATTTAAAGATCATTCATTTAGAACCTAGGTAGTTCGTCCCTACGTTTAGCCCGCTTGCGTAAAATTTCACATTATGCTAAAACGAAGCTCGTGGATTTAATTTTACAAAATTGTTTGGTTATAGTTGAGTTAAATCTGGTCGACTTTTCTGACTGTGACGTTTTTGTAACGTTTCTGTAACGATGAGTTGGCAAAATGATAAATGTTAATGACCAAACACTTTTTTCTACTGAGGAGTGATCAAAATGATCCGCAAATTATTTAATCTTGCTCTCGTAACAGCCTTGGCCTTCGGTGTTGTAGCGCTTTTGGGTAACCAACCTGCCGCTCACGCTGAAGATAAGGGTGCGCTTGAATTCGGTACTTGGGTTGAAGGTGAAATCACCAACGACAATTTCGAAGATACCTGGACCTTGACCGGTACCGCTGGTGATCTTATCTTGATCGAAATGTACGATAAACCGGGTGACTTTGGTTTGTCCCAAGACTTGCGCTTGCTCGATCCCGCTGGTGGCGAATTGGCTATCAACGATTACTTCGTAAGCGCTGGTGCTGTTATCGTTCGTGAACTCGCTTTCGACGGCGAATACACCGTATTGTGCACCCGTTACGATGGCGCCGATGGTACCTCCGAAGGTGCATACATCATGCGTGCTAGCATTGTAACCCCCGTGGCTGTTGGTGACGTACTTGAAGGTACCGTTCACAGCGACTACGAAACCGAAATTCCAGAAGTATTCGTTTTCGCTCCAGAAGAAGATACCAGCTTAGCTTTGACCTACGAACGTGAACCTGGTGAACTCTTTGGTCGTATCCGTATGCAAAACTGGGCCGCTGACAGCTTCGATATCGACGACGTATTTGACCTCGACGGTATTGCTGGTAGCACCCACGGTACGATCTATGTTGACTTGGCTGGCGGTACCTTCTATGTCTTGAGCATCGAAGAATCCTTCTCCAGCTACTCCTTCGATATTGAAGCCGCTGTAACCACCGTTACAGTAGAAGCCGCTGAATAATATCGTCTAAGTCGCATAGACTTAACAACTCAAAGCCGTATGTCAGCCGACATGCGGCTTTTTTATTTGCTTGCTACAATACAGACTGGATGGAGTTAGCTGGCTAAGGGTATCAAATGAAATTGCTGGGACGGGTGCTCGTTTTTAGTTTAGGGATTGGTTTACTGGTTGTAACCACATTTTTAAATAATTATCGCGCCACCCCTTTACCCGACTCCAATGCGATTGCCATCTATGAAGAAAGTTATTATGAAGCTGTCGAAAAAATAACCCGCGTCGATATGGTCGGCAATCGAACCGAATTATTTGCCAGTTCGTTTTATGATGAGCTGGAAATTCAGCATTATGAATGGTCTCCTGATGGCCAGTGGATGCTGGTGTTATTAGGCGGCTATAATCGTTACAGCGAACTTTATGTTGTTTCGCTTGATGAGAAAACGCCGCGCAAAATTTACGACTCTACTCGTATTTTCGATTTTCCCCGCTGGACAGCCGATAGCCAATCTATTTTTTTGGCGGAACCACTTGAATCAGATACCCGGTCCCAAGTTCGTATCATCCAATTAGCCAGAGATGGCCAACTGCAACATGAGAATATCTTTGAAGTTGAAGACCGTAGTTTCTGGGATTTTGCTTGGTTTGACACCGATACATTGTGGCTTTCCTATTCACCGTCGCGGCCCTCTGGTTATTTTATTGACGTGAACAGTGGTCAAATAACCGAAAATGATCAATCGGCGTATCTGGGCGCATCAAATGGCGTTTCGCCGAATGGATTGTGGTCACTCAATGTAAAGCCGTCGCATATTGAGCTCAACCAATGGGGGATCAGAAACGCTGTCTTATGGTCCATTCCGATTGGAAAAGTGCCGGTGACACCTGCTTTGCGTATGGGCTGGTCGGATGATAGCGAGTGGATTGCGATGCTGACTTATCCGATTGGCGTGCTCAATTCGCCGTCACCGAGCAGTAGCGATATTGTGATTATTGATAAATCCGGTGAGGAAATTCGGCTCTTAATTAACGATAACCGCGCCAAAGATTTGGTCATGACCGAAACCCGGACCAATCTTATTCGGCCCTTTTCTCATCGCAACGGCTGGCTTCTTTATGTTGATTTATACGCACCATCCATAAACGCTGTGCGCACCAATGGATCAGGCGAAGAACTCAGTGATTGGTACGTGAGTCAGCAACTTTATACCGCTAGCGCAAAATGGTCTCCGCCTTTTGAAATGCCGCTTGAGTCTCAATCTGATCAAATCGCGGGTGGATTATTAATCGTGTTGGCGCTGGCTTGGCATGGCTGGCAAATACGGCGGCTAATCTTATGATTCGTTGGGTGATGTTTGTATTCGGGAGCGGATTGCTCATCCTTTCCAGCTTTTTGCTGAATTATCGCGAGAAGCATGTCGCTGACTCACGTTCTGTTTTAGGATATAGAGAAAATATTCAAGTCTATCCTTCAGAGTATGATTTGATTGAAGTTAATTTTCTGCACCAAGAAAAAATATTAGTACCATTGGCCAAGGCGCCCGACTGGTATCAATCGTCACCTGATGGTGCATGGCTTCTATTGACCACAACGGACTACCCGACCAGTGAAATCTATCTCATGTCACGGTCGGGCGCTGAACTCACCCAAATTCGTGAACCATTTATGCTCATTGATCGACCGCTTTGGTCACCTGTCTACGCTGAATTTGTGTATGTTGAAGCTCATGAAGAAACTTTGCTGGTATTTCATTGTAATGCCGACGGCGACATCATCGACCAATATGAAGTTAATTGGGATGGTAAACCATGGTGGATTCTTGAATGGCTTGATGGTAACACGATAGAACTCATTAACCTCTCGGCAAAGCCCAGCTACGTGATTGATTTGCCAAGCGGCGTAGTCCAATCCACAGAGCGTTATATTGATATGAACCCGTCTCAAACCTCACGTATTTCGCCCGATGATCAATTTCGGTTCATAGATGAAGAAAATAGCCTAGCGCTAACAGCAGATTGGGATACTGCGGCTCCCCAAATAGTTTGGCAAGTTGACACACCCGCCCTTCAATGGCGTGATTCGCCCATTTGGTCCGATGACAGCACCCGAATTGCACTCATTAGCAAAACGGAAGCAGATGCATATCGGGGGGACGATACCACAAACATTTTTGTCATTTCGAGCACAGATGGTAAATTGACACAACTCACCAACGATGAGCGCCGCAAATATTTTATTATCAATAGTCCCGGTGACTATACCAATGACAATCCCTTCTCTTATACGAATGAGTGGGTACTTTTCGCGAGTCAGGCCCATGATTTCGCAATCCGTCATTACCATGTTGTGCGGACGGATGGATCACAAGAAGAAATATCGAACCTGATTTCAGATACCGGTAGTAGCGATTCCCTGCGCGGCGTTCGTTGGCTGGCCCCACCTCCCGATCAACCCATTAATCAGAATATGATTGCACTAGGCGGATTATTCATTTTAAGCAGTCTGGTTGGCTCAATGTTTAGGCGGCTGATTTTATGATAAGGGCGGTATTTTTTATTATGGGTAGCTTTTTACTCATTGTCGCCCCGCTTTTAGCCAACCAGCGCGCTGATGCGGCGACAGATTCACCCTCTATTTTGGCCGCCATTCAAGATGCGCAAGGCGGCACCTACTTCACCGAAGTCACGTTTGCGGGTGAAGAACAGCGCATCCTCAAAGTGCCAGAATATGTATTGTGGTATGACTGGTCGCCCGATGGGGTGTGGTTGATGCTCAAGGGTCAAGATTTTTCAACCAATAAGGAGCGTATTTATTTGTATCATCGCGCCAGCCATATGCTGAAATTATTGCGAGATCATGTTGATCTAATTGATCAGCCGCGCTGGTCGCCTGATGGGAAGGCGATTGCCTATATTGAGGTTCGAGCCAACGGGGAAGTTAGTATTCAGCACGTCTCGCTACAGCATGAAACACTAGGCGCATATCATATCGCTGGTGAAGGGCGTGCCGACTGGACATTTTTATGGCGAGATAACCATACCATCGAAGTGTTGCCCCTTTTCCCTGAACCCGGTTATGTCATTGATTTAGAGAATGGTCTGGTAGCTGAACGCGAATATTCTGGCTATGGTGCTGTGGTTGACCATCCGAATGTTTCACCCAATAAACAATTCCGCATCGATAATCAACGCACATTGATTAATCTGCTGGATTTACCAAAGATCAACAAAATTATTTGGCAGATTGAAGATGGGTCAATTCAATGGCAAGGTTGGGCGGGGTGGTCTGATGATAGCCAATTATTCAGCGTAATCGGGCAAGATCTAGAAAATAGTACGCTAGATTCTTATATCAATAATATTTTTATTTTTGATGTGGCGAGCGAAACGTATCAGCAACTCACCGATGATGCGCGCATTAAGTATTTGTCTACTAATAAGCCGTTTTCGCATCAGAATGCATGGCTTTTATTTGAGACAGATAATGGACCGAGCACATCCCGGACTCTGCATGCTATTCGTACCGATGGATCAGGCGAAGAAATTTCGGGTTGGTTTCACGCCCCCACCTTCTGGCTGGACATTGGTTGGACACCGCCCATTCCTACCTTGCCATATCACATGACACTCTATTTACTGGGTGGATTTGGCCTTATATTGAGTAGTCTCGCCCTAAGTTTGCGGAGGGTCATGGCATGATTCGTGCATGGCTGGTAACGACGGGTTTGCTATTATTTATCTTCACCGGAACATTGCTTCTAAGCCGGACTAACGATGCCGTTCCCGATTCAACAGCAGTGGTGGTGCAACAGTATGTTGATAACCAATTTGTTTTGCGGCGCTATGATTTTGCCCACCGCGAACGCACTCTCTTTGCGACTACCGCCAGCATCGCGAATTTTACATGGATGCCCAGTGGAAAATGGTTACTGGTAATTACCGATGATGGTCCCGCCAATACCCTTGAAATCTGGCGAGTTGATGTACAAGGCAACAATGCCCAGCGTTTATATCAATTAGGCGACTGGCATTTGCTTGACGAGGTGCGTGTTTCGCCGACGCGTGATGAATTTGCGTTCATTGAACAAAATGTCACGGTGATGACGGCCCCGCCCATTGTCCATCATATGACCATAGCAGGCGATACTTTAGGCGAATATCCACTGACAGGACAAGTGGTACGGGATTGGACATTCCGCTGGCAAGACTCCGACAAGATTTACCTATTTCGTCCACTTGCTGAAGATGGCTTTGTCATTGATTTCAAACAAGGTACAGGGCAAGCCATCCAAACGAAGCCTAGCGACCGGTGGCTGGCCGCCATCACGCATTACAATGTATCTCCTGATGAACGCTGGCGCGTAATACCAGATGCCTTGGCGCTTATATTAAGCGGTCATGCCGAAGGCGGGGTAACAATCTGGCGACATGAAAGTAATTCACTATATTTTCATGGCCTCGTTGGGT
>JBNLCD010000089.1:0-13415 GCA_050303635.1 Anaerolineae bacterium | reverse complement strand
ACACAGGGGAGGCTGGAATGCGTTGGATTTCTTCTCACCCATGTATGGGGGAGATGTCGCGTTAGCGACAGAGGGGGTCAACCTTATAAATTCCATTATTTAGTTAAAACCCATTAACGTCAAACCTATTAAACCAACCATGATACCCAGAATCTATAAGGACAATAAAAATGATGTTGAGGGTAGCAAATGCCCCGTGTTCATGGGGTGTCATTGAAAACATTGAAGGCGAACGCTTTAACTATGTGCACGTCCTCAATGAAATAGCGGCCACGGGTTATGTCGGCACCGAACTTGGCGATTGGGGATTTATGCCCACCGATCCCAATCAATTACGCGAAGAATTAGATAGTCGCGGTTTAGATTTAATCGCCTCATGGGTAAATGTGTATCTTCATGACAAGTCCCGTCATCAAGAAAGCGCCGATGATTGTGTGCGTACGGCGAAATTGTTAGCTGAAGTGGGTGGGTCAGATTGTCTGATTGTGCTTGGCAATGATCCCTATACTGATCCGATTCGTTCCAAAAATGCCGGACGGGTTACCCCGGAAATGAGCATGACCGAGGAACAATGGCAAATTTTTGCACAGGGAGCCGAATATGTGGCGCAACGCGTGATGGACGAAGCTGGTTTGCGCAGTGTTATCCACCATCATGTAGGCACATGGATTGAAACACCCGCCGAAACAAAACGCATTATGGACATGACCAACCCCGATATTGTGGGCATGGTCTTTGATACCGGGCATTGGTCATTTGCTGGAGGCGATCCGGTAAGCGGGATTCATCAATTCAAAGATCATATCTGGCATGTGCATTTTAAAGACCATGATCCCGAAGTTGCCCGTCAATCACGTCTCCAAGAATGGGACGGTCCCACCTCAGTTGGCCAAGGCATTTTCCCGGAATTGGGCAAAGGTGATGTCGATTTTGCCGCAGTCCTAGAATCACTCCGCGCCATTGACTATGCGGGTTGGATTGTGGTTGAACAAGATGTCTTGCCCGGTATGGGAACACCCAAAGAAAGCGCGTTACATAACCGCAATTATCTCAAGCAGATTGGACTTTAGGACGACTGATGAGTAAGACATACGATAGTTTGCATATGGGGCGGAGTTCCATTGACCTATATTCCAACGATGTTGGGGCACCGTTTTCGCAAATTAAAAGTTTTGCGGCTTATGTCGGCGGTTCGCCAACTAATATCAGTGTGGGGGCGCGCCGCTTAGGCCTCAAAACGGTATTATTGACAGCGGTAGGAAATGACCCGGTTGGTCAATTCCTCCTCGATTTTCTCAATAATGAAGGGGTGGCTACGGAGTTCATTCCAACAAAAGCTGAAAATCGGACAAGTGCTGTTTTACTTGGTATCGAACCACCGAATAAGTTCCCACTTGTTTACTATCGTGATAATTGCGCAGATATCAATCTCACCATTGATGATGTGCTCAACAGTCCCATTACAGATTGCAAAGTCTTTCAATTTGCGGGCACGAATCTCAGCCGCGAACCGAGCCGCAGTGCGACGATGTTTGCGACTGAGCAGGCTAAACAAGCTGGTGCGAAAATTGTGTTTGACGTCGATTTTCGACCGGATCAGTGGCATGACGTACGCGCCTTTGGTGTCCAAGCACGGGCGATCTTACCACTAGTTGATGTGGTGATTGGGACTGAAGATGAGATCAACGCGGCGATGCTGGCTGATCCTGCGCAAATGTCATTAACTCACTCCCAAGTCTCAGATACAAAAGTCGCGGGTGATAGTCGGCGCAATATCGAAAAGATGCTCGAAAATAACCTCGAAGCTGTTGTTGAAAAAGTCGGGGCTGAAGGCGCGCGCATCCATTTACCTGATGGCGAAATTATCGAAACACCCGGTTTCCCGGTTGAAGTCACTAATATTTTAGGCGCAGGTGATGCGTTTGGCGGTGGTTTTATTTATGGGTATGTCCATAACTGGGGTTGGTATAAATCCGCACGGTTAGGGAATGCTTGTGGAGCCATTGTGGTGACTGAACATGGTTGCGCCAATTTCATGCCCACCATGTCTGAAATTGACGAGTTTGTAAAACCTTATGGAGGTTTAACGTAGTGCAATATACATCCGAAACAATGCTGGTTAAATCAACGGATAACGGTGGTACAGGTGAATTTACGCGCGTCCGTGCGCAAGATGCGGGCTGGGATTATCTGAATATGTCTGCCATGCGTCTCAATAAAGGTGGCAAATTTGGTGATAACACGCGCGGCTGTGAAAATGTCATCGTTATTTTGGGTGGAGTCTGCAATATCACAACAAGTGATGGTGAATTTAAAAATGTGGGTCGTCGTCCAAATGTTTTCAGCGGAATGCCCTATGCCCTTTATTTGTCACGCAACAAAGATTTCGAAATTGAAGCGGTGACGGATAATCTCGAATTTGCGTCGTGTTGGGTGCCTACCGATCAAGATTTCCCGACTCAATTGGTCACACCAGATATGAGTAAGATTGAAATTCGAGGCGGCGCGAATGTGACCCGCCAAATCAACGGTATCTTGCCACCCGGCTTTAATTGTCACCGCATTGTCTGTGTGGAAGTCTATACACCTTCGGGCAATTGGAGTAGTTATCCGCCCCATAAGCATGACGTCCATAAGGAAGACAAAGACGGCAATATCCTCGAAGCAGATTTAGAAGAAATCTATTTCTACAAAATTGATAATCCCAAGGGCTATGCTTATCAACGGGTCTATAACGATGACCGTAGTATTGATGGGCTGATGAAACCAGAACATCATGATGCGGTGCTGGTACCCGAAGGTTATCATCCGGTGGTCAGCGCACCGGGTTACACAACTTATTATCTCAACTTCCTAGCTGGTTCCGCCCAATCTTTGGCTAACTCGGATGACCCTGATTACACATGGGTCAAAGATACATGGACGTGGCAAGATCCACGTTTACCAGTGGTGCATCATGGCATGGAGCCGCGGAAGTGATTTAGCCGCTAGCCATTGGCTTTTGGTTGTTAGCTAGTGGCGAATACGGTTATGATAATTTGTCGCGAAAGGCACGGTAGGCTGAAGCCATACCGCTAATAAAAAACAAGCATGCTAAAGCAAGCTGGGGTTTTCCAGAGAACTTATGTCTCCCATTTTGACAAGGTAAAGTTCAAGTGGTCGAAGTGAGGATGTGAGTTGAACAGGATATTTATGAATAGATTTTATCGCTGATGACCTAAAAGCTATTGGCTAGTCGCTAGAGGCCAGCCGCCAACAGCTAGCGGCCAATAAAATTGAAAGGATACTTAATATGAACAAGACACGTCGCCTGACGACGGCACAAGCCCTTATCCTCTATTTATCGAAGCAATATGTGGCGCGAGATGGGCGCGAAAATCCCTTCTTTGCCGGAGTATGGGGCATTTTTGGACATGGAAATGTAGCTGGAATTGGGCAGGCACTACAACAATTCAGCAATGAAATTCGCTATCACCAAAGTCGCAACGAACAAGCTCAAGTGCATGCAAGTGTGGCTTATGCCAAACACAAAAATCGGATGCAAACATTTGCGTGTACATCTTCGATTGGTCCGGGCGCTACCAATATGGTAACCGGCGCGGCTTTAGCAACGGTCAATCGGATTCCAGTCTTATTGTTGCCCGGTGATATTTTTGCGGAGCGGATTCAAGCGCCAGTTTTGCAACAAGTTGAGTTTGAACATTCACAAGATATCAGCGCCAACGATGCTTTCAAACCGGTGTCACGATATTGGGACAGAATCTATCGTCCAGAGCAACTGATCACCAGTTTGCCCGAAGCGATGCGTGTCTTAACTTCACCTGCTGATACAGGTGCTGTGACGTTAGCCTTGCCACAAGATACCCAAACCGAAGCCCATGATTATCCAGTGACTATGTTTGAGAAACGGGTTTGGACTATTCCGCGCAATCGACCCGATATGAGTCTCTTACAAAAAGCCGTTGATTGGATTCGTGAATCACAACGACCAATGATTGTGGCCGGCGGCGGGGTTCATTACAGTGAAGCATGGGAAGCCCTCCAAAATTTTGTTGAGAAAACAGGGATTCCAATAAGTGAAACGCAAGCCGGCAAAGGGTCACTGAATTATGACCATCCCTTCAATCTAGGTGCACTAGGCACAACCGGTACTCACGGGGCCAATATCATCGCCCGTGAGGCGGATCTAATTATCGGGATTGGAACCCGCTACAGCGATTTCACGTCGGCCAGCAAGACAGCTTTCCAAAATCCAGATGTGCGTTTTATCAATATCAACGTCATGGAATTTGACGCTTATAAACATGGTGCTCTGCCCTTAGTTGGTGATGCCAAAGTAACGCTGACAGAATTAGCAGAAGCGGTGGGCGATTATCACACAGATACAGGTTATCAACAACGTGCTCAAGAATTTAATGCCGAGTGGGATGCTGAAGTTCAACGGATTTATGCTCTAGAACATGAGCCGATGCTGTCCCAGGGTGAAGTGATTGGCATGGTGAATATGCAAACGCGTCCGCAAGATGTGGTTTTATGTGCGGCGGGAAGTTTACCGGGCGATTTACATAAGCTCTGGCGCACCCGTGAACCGCGCGGTTATCACCTCGAATATGGTTATTCTTGCATGGGCTATGAAATCGCTGGCGGCATGGGTGTTAAACTAGCTGACCCAGAACGTGAAGTGTATGTGATGATTGGGGATGGCAGTTTCTTAATGATGCACACCGAAATTGTGACGATGGTGCAAGAGGGTATTAAAATTAACATCATCATTCTTGACAATCATGGCTATGCTAGTATTGGTGGATTATCCAAGAGTGTTGGCAGTGATGGTTTCGGCACAAAATATCGATTCCGGGATGAAGCGGCTGACCAACTCACGGGCGAAAATATCCCGATTGATTATGCTAAGAATTGCGAATCGCTGGGTGCATACGTGATTGTCGCCAAGACACAAGAGGAATTTTCGCGAGCTATTGAAGAAGCCAAAACCATTCAAAATAGACCTGTATGTATTGTGACCGAAACAGATCGTCGGCAACGTGTGGGTGGCTATGAATCATGGTGGGACGTGGCGGTGGCTGAAGTGAGTGATAATCCAGATGTCCAACAATCACGGCAAGAATATGAAGACGCCAAGGCGAATGAACGCTATCACTTATAAGGTATTTTAATGACTTCGATGGGGAAATTTCGGCACTTAAGTCGAGCGAGTACGGCGGACGGCCATTTCTTGATTATGGCAATTGACCACCGTATAAATTTATTGGATCAACTCAATGAATTTGCTTCGACACCGTTAACAGACAATGAGTTTACAGCTTTTAAGCAAACAGTTATTCAAGCGGCGGCTCCCTATACATCTGCTATTTTGACGGATCCGGCCTACGGTATGGCCGAAGGTATTATTTCGCAAAATTTACACGGGCAAATGGGATTACTGGCTCCGTTGGAAGTTACCAATTATGATTTACATCCATCTGAACGGGAGATGCAGTGTATTCCGCATTGGTCAGTGAAGAAAATAAAAATGGTTGGGGGTGATGGGGTTAAACTCTTGCTACCCTATCATCCTGAGGCCGACAATGTGCAAGCAAAACATGATTTTGTGCAACATATTATTGAAGACTGTACAACCTATGATATTCCCTTTTATTTAGAGCCGATTCCCTATGCTTTAAACCCTCAACAGAAACTCAGTAACGCCGAACTTTTGCAAATCAGTGTGGAGATGTGTGAAACGTTTAGCGCAATGGGTGTTGATATCCTCAAATTATCATTTCCGGTTGATCCACAGCAATCCACAGATGAAACGGAGTGGTTGCAAGCCTGTGAAGCCATCGATCAGGCCTGTACAGTGCCGTGGGCTTTGTTAAGTGGCGGTGTCGATTTTGATACCTTTTTGCGTCAAAGCGAAATCGCCTGTCAGGCTGGCGCGAGCGGGGTTATTGTGGGTCGGGCCGTATGGGCTGAGGCAATTGAATTACAGGGGATTGCACGAAGTCAATTTTTAACGCAAACTGCTCCACAACGATTGCAGGCGTTAGCCGAAGTTTGCGCAAATTATGCTCATGCATGGCACACGCAAATCCAAATACCTACTGCAACAACGAACTGGTACGAGAGCTACCAAGCGTAATTAAGGAGATTTATATGACAACAAAAATACTTGATTTTATTGATGGGCAATGGACCGATGCCAAATCCGCCGATCTATTGGATGTCATCAACCCCGCCCAAGGGGCCGCGATTGCGGAAGTGATAATGACTCCGAAAGAAGTTGTGGCTCAAGCGGTGGACGCTGGCCATGTGGCTTTTCGTGAATGGCGTGCCATGCCGGTGCTAGACCGGATTCAATACCTCTTCAGACTTAAGATGTTGCTCGAAGAACATCTGGATGAAATTGCGCAGATCATCACGAATGAATGTGGTAAAACCTATGGCGAGAGCATTGGTGAAATGCGTCGCGGCATCGAAAATGTCGAAGTTGCGTGCGGGATGCCATCCTTGATGCAGGGCTACAATAACGAGGATATTGCCAGCGGGATTGATGAGCATATGTTCCGGCAACCGCTCGGTGTGGTCACTGCGATCACACCCTTTAATTTCCCCGGCATGATTCCACTCTGGTTCCTG
This sequence comes from Anaerolineae bacterium, assembly GCA_050303635.1. GTDB lineage: Bacteria > Chloroflexota > Anaerolineae > Aggregatilineales > J027 > JAKEEQ01. Next base: position 6,779 of record JBNLCD010000089.1, on the reverse strand, counting down.
CAGTATGCAGTGGCGACAGGCAACACGTTTATCCTCAAACCAAGCGAAAAAGTCCCGATGACAACCGCCAAACTCTTTGAATTGATTGAAATGGCAGGTTTCCCGAATGGGGTTATTCAACTGGTCAACGGTAGCAAAGAAACGGTCGATGCACTCCTTGATCACCCACTGGTTAAAGCCGTGAGTTTTGTAGGGAGTACGCCCGTTGCTCAATATATTTATAGTCGGGCGACGGCCAATGGTAAACGTGCCCAATGTCAGGGTGGCGCGAAGAATCCGGTTGTAATTATGCCCGATGCTGATATGGACACCGCCACGCGAATTATGGCGGATAGCGCTTTCGGTTGCGCGGGTCAACGGTGTTTGGCGGCTTCCGTGGCCATTACGGTTGGCAATGCCAAAAACATCTTTACCGAACAAATCGCTGACGCGGCTGTCTCGCGCAAAGTGGGTTATGGACTTGATGATGGTGTCCAAATGGGGCCTGTCATCACCAGGGAAAGCAAATCCCGCATCGAAGGGATTATTGCCGATGGTGAAAAACAAGGCATCAATGTGTTGGTCGATGGCCGCAATCAAAGTGTCAGTGGTTATGATGATGGCTATTGGGTCTTCCCGACTGTGCTCGATGGCGTCCCACCAGATAGTGCTATTGCCCAAACGGAAATCTTTGGCCCAGTTCTAAGCCTTATGCACGCTCAAACCATTGACGATGCAGTCGCACTCGTCAATAACCGCAGTTTTGGCAATATGGCCTGCATCTTTACGAATAATGGTGCAACAGCCCGTAAATTCCGCTACGAAGCAGATGCGGGAAATGTCGGTATCAATATTGGGGTTGCCGCCCCGATGGCTTTCTTCCCCTTTAGCGGCTGGAATTCCAGTTTCTTTGGGGATTTGCATGCCCAAGGTCGACATGGGGTTGAGTTCTATACCCAAACTAAAGTTGTGGTGGAACGCTGGCCAAAAGAATGGTCACGTCAATTCTAGTCATTTCTCATTGGTAGGCGTAGGCAGGGCGGAAATTATTCTCGTCCTGCCTACATTTTTATATTTTTGCCTGAACACATTATTGGTGAACACAAAAACTATTTTGTATATGAACCCATTTGATAATTAATTTCTGGACATCATAAGGAACAACCATTATGGCAAAACGTGAAATTGGCGTGGGTGTTATTGGTATGGGCTGGATGGGACAAACGCACAGCCGTGCTTATAACCAGATTAAAGATCGTTTTCATGAAGCTGAATTTGAGCCGCGTTTAATAATTTGTGCCGATTCAGATGAAGCACGGACAGCGAAAGCCCAACAACGCTTTGGCTTTGAGCAAGCGGTAACGGACTGGCAGGCAGTGATTGATCATCCTGAAGTCGATGTGGTAAATGTCACCGCCCCAAATGGCCTGCATCTTGAAATAAATCGGGCCGCCGCCGCCGCGGGTAAGCATATTAATTGCGAAAAGCCAGTTGGCCGTTTCCCAACAGAGACGATTGCCAGTTATGAAGCGGTAAAAGATACTGGACTAGCCACGATGGTTGGTTTCAATTATCGCTGGGCACCCCTTGTACAGTATGCCAAAGAACTCATTGAATCTGGCGAATTGGGGACTCTCACGCATTATCATGGCCGTTTTCTAAATGGTTATGCAAGCGATCCACTCGGGTTTCTTTCATGGCGATTTGAAGAAGATCAAGGGTTGGGAACACTCGGTGATTTGATGTCCCATGCGATTGATATGTCCCATATGCTGGCCGGACCCATTAAAAAGCTGGTTGGCAATCGTGAAACATTTATCACAGAACGGCCTATCCCCACAGCGGGTGTTGGCTCCAATTATGAAATCGCAACGGGTAATGAAGAAAAGGGCCCTGTCACGAACGAAGATTATGTGAGTGCTATTGTGCGCTTTGAAAATGGCGTTCAGGGTATTCTCGAATCATGTCGGGTGATTAATGGGGCGAAGTGTGATATGTCGTTTGAAATTTACGGGACTAAAGGGGCCCTCAAATGGAATTTTGAGAAAATGAACGAACTCCACTTTCAACGGCGTAATTCAGAAAATCCGGCTGAAGATGGCTATACTGAATTATTAAGTGGACCGAGTCATCCCTACCATGCGAACTTTAATCCGGGATGGGCCGTCGCGATTGGTTACGACGACACCAAGGTAATCGAAGCTTATAATTTCCTGATGTCGGTTGTGACTGGGGAACAACATGGACCGGGCTTTAAAGATGCTTATGATGTGGCTAAGGTGCAGGAGGCCATTATGCGCTCATGGGAAACAGAAAAGTGGGAAGCCGTCTAAACTCTGCCAAAAGCCCTTACAAATTCAACTAGACTAAAATTTAACGCCGTTACTCAAGTAGCGGCGTTTATTATTGCAGTGAAAGTTAATCTTAGTCAGCGTAAACGGCCAGAATTTCGCGGGCGGTGGCCGTATCCTCGTTTATGAGTGCTGTAAAGACTTTATCCAGTTCGGCGTTCACTTCCGCATTACCTTGATATTGCTTGCGAAGTTTGAAAAGTTGCAAAGGCAATTCTAAATCTTCTTGCGAAAATGCCCATGTTTCGCCCTTTAATTCTTGGATCATAGCAAGATATTGATACCCAAACTCTTCCGTTGGCTCTATGATAGTGCCTTCGCCATAATCATTCCATGTTACCAGTTGCACGATATCGGGATTTTGAGCGAGCGCGACATCGAGTGTCATACGAAAAGTTTCGCCATTTTCAGCATCGAGATAACCATAACTTGACTGCACTTCCGCTTCGGCATAAATATCATGGAAACCCGGAAAAGCGCTGGCCACGATAAAATCTTCGCGAATCGCCCGTCGATAAAATTCATTCAGGTAGGTTTCAATCGCAATCTGGTTATAAGTAATTCCGCCTTGCATCGGTGGCCACGGATAACTCGCAATTTGATTCACCACGCGGTGCTTATCTAAGGTAATCAGGGCCGGGGTTGCTTCTAAATCGTTGAACATGGTCTCCCAATCCGGCGAACCTTTGAAATATTGCGGACCGAAAACAAAGAGTAATGGCTGACCATTGGTTTTGACATAAGCCTCTGAACCAAACCAGTTTTCTTGAAGATAGGTCATCGTGTTTTGACCTTCGACAAGACCTTCTTCGCGCGTAAGAACACCTTCATTGACTTGATGCAGAATAGACTGATCTTCGTAGCAAATGACGAATTTCAGATCTGCTTTTTGGATATATTCAAAAAGCTTACCCGTCGCCTCGTTAATCATGACATAATCGCGGAAACTCTTGGCACCATACCAATCTACTATCACACCGTCTACCCCACTCATTTTCATGAGCAGAACTTGATATTCCAGCACAGCTTCATCACTTGAATCATAGGGACCTGTGAGGGGCATATAATGGGAAGCGATTTCGGGACGGTCATTTTCGTCGGCATGATTGGGGTTGAAATGGTTCATCGTCCAGTGCCATCCCCAGAATCCACTGACTGAAAGCGCTTGATACCATGCCATATAGTGGGCCAGCATGAGCGGTGATGTGTTTTCTTGATTGGTATTGGCGGCAAATTGATTAGACATTGGTGTATTTGAACTTTCAACCGGAATAGCCATGCTGATTAGTAAAATTAACAGGCTGACAATCAATAAACTACTAGAGATTCTAAATTTGGACATAAGTTTTATTCCTCAACAAATTAAATAACACTCTTGGGGTATATCGAGAGGCTAGTAAATGTCTAGCCTCCCAATGCGATGTTATCCTCCAGTGGATACTGCTCTATTCTGTAATTTCAAGAACTTTGGTGGTGAGTTGAACTTGAATTGGATCAACCAGTTCAATAATCTCGGTGCCGACCCCTGCGGATTGCTCATCAATATTTATCCATTCCATCTCAGCCCCCGTTAAGTTAATCGTGATGACTGTGCGGGAATGTGTAATGAGATTAACTTCAATTGAGCGGGGCTGAATCTGTGAGCAATATGGCAGATCGGTCGGTTGGATTTCTACCAAAACACCATCTTCGGTAGGCGTTTGGGTAATGGTTGTTTCGCACACAATGTCATCCACATAATCCATTGTTTGGCCATCATCTTCAATCAGCGTGAATTCACCTGCGGTGTTTTCGCTATAAATATTGAAACGCAAAATCGGGTCAGTTTGACCGTCCGTGCGTTGGCCAAGCATGTTGAGCGTGCCATCATTGACGCGCATAACAGGAATAATGGCACCATCACGCACAAAAAGCGGTGCTCGCAAAATGCCATCAACGCGAATGGGCACATCAATCCACTCGCCCGAACTTTCAACATATTCGTGAGTGTGATAATTGAACCAGCCACCTGCTGGTAAATAGACAGGCATGGTATCCCGTAAGTAATCACTAATGGCGGCAACCATCAAATCGGGGCCAATCATTTTTTGATTACCTAAAAGGCGTGTTTCAGGATCCTCCTGGAAATAGTAGACCAATGGTGCAAAGACGGGATCACCAGCACGATAAGCCCGATGGGCTAAGGTATAGATATACGGGCTGAGTTCATAGCGCAGACGGACATTTGCCAAATTACTTTCAGTTTCACCAATCAGAACAGGTGAGGTTTCATATTGATTTTGGACATTATAGGCATGTGGTCGCAGGGGAACATCGAGTAAAGCGGCGTTGGCCATCCAGATGGTATACATGTCATCGCCATCGTATAAAATATCTCCCGCATGGCGATAGAAACCCCCGATATCTGCCCCGAAATAATCAATTCCGCTCAGCGAAATATTCATTTGAGCGTTCAAATGAGTTGCCAACGAGGGCATATTTGCGCCAATATCCCCCGACCACATCGCTACCCCAAAGCGTTGACTGCCCGATGTGCCAGAGCGTGACAAAATAAAGGGGCGATTCTGAATTTCATTCGCCGCATAACCATCCCAAATGCTTTGTGACCAGAAAAAATTGTAGAGGTTGTGAATATCTGCCTGCGCATGACGGTCAAGTTCTGGCAAGCCATAATACCAAGCCAATTCATCATAATCTTCCGGTTCGCCGAGGTCTGTCCAATGCGCCATCACACCCGTGTCAATTAACGGTTGGCGGCGGTTGGTATGCCACCAGACGGTCGCATCTGGATTGGTAAAATCGACCATGCTACCCTCACCCCACCATGAGTTGAGATAAACCGGATCGCACTCAGCATCAGCACATTCACGCACCAAAACTCCCGCGTTTTCAGCTTCGACATATTCCGGCAGGCTATCATTCACATAGGGTTCTTCAATGGTCATAATGCCAAGACCATATTCTTCGCGCAGGGCGGCAATGGTTGCTTCCGGCTCAGGGAAATTGTCGGTATCCCATGTTAATGAGCCCATCCCATCAAATCCACCGAACCATAATAAATCGAGAACAAAGCCATCAACGGGGAAATTAGCTGTGCGTAACCCTGCCAAGATATCAGTGAGTTCATCCCAATCTTCATAGCCAAATTCCGAGACCCACAAACCTAACATTTGTTTGGGCGGAACCGGTGGATGTCCAGTTAATTCCATATAATCGTGGCGCAAATCCGGCAAATCATCACCCGTCAGCAAAAACCAGCGGAGAGGCAATGTTGAAGTTTGCATGGAGAATTCAGCTATGCGGAAATTCCAGAATTGCGCGTAAACATGATCGACAAATACAGCGTAATTATCCGTGCCTTCACCTAAGGCATACATAATCGGAAATTGCGCATCCCCCACATTCCCACCATTAAATGACATGAGATCATTTCCAAATGGATTGAGCATCAAGCGGCGTTGTCCATATAGATTACCAATCGCGCCACCGCGTCTTTGGAAATACTCACCGAGTCCATACACATCGGTGATGCCTTCGGGGGTAAAAGTTAAACCCACCGAATTATCTTCAGCCGAATCTGATTGGGGACAAGTGGTTGTCAGGACTAATTCAGGCGTGCGGGTAAGGTCAGTGGATGTAATGCAGAGCGTTGATTCATCAATCTCAAGGCGGAGTTCGGGCGTTTCGATAATATTCGTTTCAGGCGTTATGACGCTGGAAACACCCGGATAATCCGTTTTCAAGATCATCGGACTTGTCCAAATAACCTCATTTGGCGCTGGTGCTACACCAAACTCAAAATGGGCTAAATCATCATCCCACAATTCAATTTTGAGATAGAAATCACCACTCTCAAATACAGTTTGATATATTTCCCTGTTTTGGGTGGCTGGGGCATTCCCTGACGTCATATTTAAAGGAGCCACCAGCATGGCTAGCGTAATCATAATCAAGGTAATGGCCAGAAATTTACGTTGCATGTCTAGACCTTTGCAATTTAGTTTATGGGTTAAGTTGTGCATCAATGCTAAACAAGCACCTATTGGGCTAAGGTGTTTGCTCACGATATTCAGCAGTTACGGTATAAACCTTAGCGTAATCAACTTGAACTTGCCATTGCGCACGTTGCACATGTTCTGTGAGACTACCCCAACGCCAATTGGTTGCAGATGGTATAAAGACCTTAAATTTAGGTAATTCGTCATTTTCAAAATGTGCTTCGTTGACCATGCCAAAAAATAGATAGAGTTCCCGATAACGATAGGTAAGATCCGTCCGCGCCTCATTATTCCAAACGATAACCATTGTCGGTTCAGATGTGTGGTGAATGGTATGCACACCTGCTTGATATAGGGTTTCAAAAAGTGCTTGGCCCTGCGAGGGTGTCATGGCCAGCATTAGCGGGGCGAGATGGGTTGGGTCATCTAAAATTTTATCCAATTCATCAGC
>JBNLCD010000088.1:0-13418 GCA_050303635.1 Anaerolineae bacterium | reverse complement strand
GCCAACTATCCAATAATTTGGGTGGGATTACTACAATTAAGAGTTTCACCGCCGAAGACTATGAAGTGGATCGGATTCGGGCTGAAAGTAATAAATATCGCGAAAGTAACCGTCGCGCCATTGCACTCGGGTCCGCCTTTTCACCGTTGATCCGAATGGTGATTGTAGCCGGCTTTATCGCTATTATGATTTCGGGCGGTTATTTGGTGTTGGACGGTCGCCTTGAAGTTGGTCTCTACAGTGTGATGATTTTCATGACACAACGTCTATTGTGGCCCCTAACTTCACTAGGGGAAACCTTTGATCTCTATCAACGGGCGATGGCATCTGCCACCCGGATTTTGGACTTATTGAAAATCGAAGCGCAAATCGTGGATGGCCCGCAAGCTTTGGCACTCGAAGGGATCAAGGGCGAAGTCAACTTTGATGATGTGCAATTTGCCTACTCCAATGGTGTTGAAGTTCTCAAAGGATTGAATTTTAGTATTCCAGCCGGAGACACAGTGGCCATTGTGGGTGCAACCGGCGCGGGTAAAAGTACAGTTATCAAACTCCTCTTGCGTCTCTATGATGTCACAGGTGGGCAAATTACCTTGGATGGCCACGATTTACGTACGCTAAATTTGAATGATTTACGGAGTGCAATTGCGCTGGTGAGTCAGGATGTCTATCTTTTCCATGGCACGGTCAAGGAAAATATCACCTACGGTACATTTGATGCGCCGATGGAAAAGATTATTGAATCCGCCAAGATTGCCGAAGCCCATGAATTTATCATGGCTTTGCCGCAAGGTTATGACACGATTGTCGGTGAGCGGGGGCAAAAATTATCAGGTGGTCAACGGCAACGGATTTCAATTGCGCGGGCGTTGTTGAAAAATCCACCGATTTTGATTTTGGATGAAGCAACTTCTTCGGTCGACAATGAAACAGAGGCGGCTATTCAGCGGTCACTGGAAAAGATTGTTGTTGGACGCACAACCGTTATTATTGCGCACCGTCTCTCGACTATTCGCAATGCGGACCGCATCTTTGTGCTGGAAAATGGTCAATTGATTGAAGATGGTAAGCACGAAGAACTTTTGAGCGAACAAGGTTTATATGCGGCTTTATGGCGCGTGCAAACCGGGGAACGCTTACCGATGGCGGGTGATTAAATTCATCGGAAAAGAGCTAATAAAAAAGGGCGGAACAACTCCGCCCTCATTTTTTGCCTACTAACGATTAATCCTCAAGGATTTCATACCGAGTCTTGATATCGGCCACATCGTGTAACATGGCATGGACAGGGCAATAGCGCGTCACGGAAAGTTCGATAGCGCGTTCGATAGCTTTTTCATTGAGATCTTCACCCTTAAAGCGATAGACAATGGTGATATCGCTATAAGTGCGCGGATGATCTTCGACTTGGAGACCTTCAACCTCAACTTCGAAAAATGTCACATTTTGACGCTTTTTCTTCATGATGCTGATCACATCCATACCCGTACATCCGGCCAGACCACCCACAACCAGTCCCATTGGCGAAATGCCAAATTGTTTGTCGTCATCTGCCCAGCCAAGTTTTAAGCTCTGGTCGTCGCGCCCATCAATTGCGCCTTGAAAAGCTAGACCAGTATTTTGCCAGTTAATTTTTGCAGTGTGTTTGGACACTTAAGTTGCTCCTTCGCGAGATTGTTTTAAGCGTTTTTTTGTATAATTATCGTCGTCTCGGCTACGGTAAATCTTTCTTATTTGCGGAGAAAGTGAAGAAATGCCTAATCTTCTACGTCAAAACTCCCAATTTCTTGAATATTATTCAACACAGAACACAAAAAAGCTGGACAGTGAATTTAACTGTCCAGCCATCTTATTTTTTGAAATTGATTTAACCCAATGGATTAGACGAACGTATCCCACAATGAACTGATATGGATATCCGCTAAGCTGAAGTCTGATTCCGATGTTAAGCGCACGCTATAGGGGTGATTGGGAGTGAGATGGAAGAAACTATCTTGCCACTTGATGTCGCTTCGGTCTGACTCAAACCAAACCCATAAGGCAGGTTTATCAGAAACCAGTTGTATATTAGTTGTGCCATCATAGTTGGCTACTAAGCTTACCCGAATATCAGGTTCGGTGAGTTCGAGATGCTTGGGTCGCGCAAAATGAACCAGATTGCGTGAAATCAAAACACCATTTTGTTCTAGTTCCACAAAAATCAACAAATTACGCACACCATATTCGGCGACTAAATCAGCACAATCAATGGTCTCGATGAGTTGAGTGGAATTCGCTGAAACAGTGGCATCGATATTGCCTTTTTGTAACACATTACCCGCTAAATCAACCGCGTGCCAGTTGATCGTTCCGGCAAATGCTTCGAGTTTGTCATTGGTGACATGAAAATCAATGGTATAGGTGTCATTGTGCTCAAGTGCGGAAACAAGCACCGGGGCATAAAAATCTCTTGCCATATAATGCAAGGCTTTCCAATTGACATGCCAATCGAGCGATGACCAGCTTGGTCCGGGCCACAAGTCATTATGTTGCCAATAGAGGGTGCCCATCGTCCGTGGCATATTTCGTCGCCAATGTTCTACCGCATATTTAATGGCCATGCCTTGCAAAATATGACTGAGCCAGATATTAGCCTCAAAGGAGGTTGGCAACCGGAACCAATCCAGCATGTAGTGAACAATCGTACTATTGCCGATGCCACTGCGTTGATGGTGTTCCATGACATAGCTGGTCAAATTACGGTCGCCCAGTTCCGTAAATTCATAAACGGTTTGCGGTTCGGGAAACGATTGAAATCCAAATTCACTAACAAAACGATCCTGCCGCGACCGATACCATTCATAAGGGGCGCGTTTATGCCATACATCCCATAAATGAGTATCGCCGCAAGTTTGATTGGCCCAAAACAACCGATTGCCGCAGGGACTATGCGGGCTACCCGGCCAATAATCCGTTTGGGGGTCGAGTTGTTGGACGACATCTGGCAGTAACACATCAAAGAGCTTACTATAATCTTCCCAACTCATGGATACATCGGTCCACTCATCCATGACCAAACCCTGTTCAATTTCATTATTGCCACACCAGAGGGCTAGCGATGCGTGATGGCGTATCCGTCGCACATTATCTTCAGCTTCAGCGCGTACACTGGCCATAAAATCAGCGTTATAAGTGGGATAGGTACCACATGCAAAAATGAAATCTTGCCAGACGGCGATACCTAATTCATCACACAAATCATAAAATTCATCAGACTCGTAAAGTCCCCCACCCCAGACACGAAGCATGTTCATATTGGCATCCACGGCGGCTTGTAACAGCATGGCTAACTTCTCATTGGATAAACGTGGCGCATAAACATCCCCTGGAATCCAGTTCGCGCCTTTGCTGAAAAATGGAACGCCGTTAATGGCAAAGTGGAAGGATTCGCCCCACTCATCCGGCTGGCGGACTAATTCCAGCGTGCGTAGACCAATACGTTTGATCTGAGTATCTAACGCTGTGCCATGTTGATCAGTGAGAATCACTTCTAAATCGTAGAGCGGTTGTTCACCGAGGCCCGCAATCCACCAGAGATGGGGATTCATTACCGTCAAGTCAGTTGTGCAATTGGGCTCATCAATTTGGAGAGTTTGTTCAGCCACAACTTCATCTGCGTATTTTAGGTGCACAGCGGCTTGCAGGGGCATTTCGCTGATTTGCTCAATGCTCAATTGGACACTGAGGTTAACTTGATTCGGTTCATGATCCTGAACAACATAGATATCAGCGACACGGGCTGTATTGAACGCAACAAGTTCAATATCGCGCCAAATTCCACTGGTGACCAATTGCGGACCCCAATCCCAACCGAAATTACAGGGTTCCTTGCGTAGATAATTGCCGCCATTGATACGATGATCGCCGACGCTCCATGTGGGAAGAATCCCGTGTTCACTTTCTTGTTCAACAAGATAATTTATTGGTGAAGCGAATAATACTTTGATGGTATTGGAGCCTGCTTGGAGAGCCTCTTTGATATCAAATTCGTAGGTGCGGAACATATTATCGGTGTGCCCAACAATTTTGCCGTTGATTTCGATGGTAGCTAAGGTGTCGAGCCCATGACACCGCAAGAGCACTTTATCGTGTTGAAGCAGTCTGTCATCTACTGAAAATTCGCGGGTATACAACCAATCGGTTTCGCCAACCCAAAATTGTTCCAGTTCTTGATCACGATAGAAGGGATCAGGAATCACATTCGCGGCAAGAAGCGCTTGGTGAACTACGCCGGGTACTGGCGCAGGATAAGTCAAACTCGTGTCATTAGCCTTGGCTAAGGTCCACTCGCCATTCAGGGAAAATATTTGCATGTGACATGCCTTTGAAGAACTATATGCGATATAAAAAGTACCACTGCAATAGTGGCATCTTCCTAAATATCGTGGGGTAGAAGGATTATAGCGAGACGAGTTTAAAAGTGCAAAAGCTTGCCCAATAATTAATGTCTCTGCTCGATTTATGCAAAACCCCGATTTTTTTTAGAAAAAGGTTTTCCAAGCTTTTGTAAAAACTTGACCAAAACTTTTAGAAAGAGCCTTATTGAAGCTCATGTAAAGTTTTTTGGTTTTACCTTCTTTACAAAAAAGGTAATGAATCTTTTTCCAAATATTTCGGGCAGTTTACATTCGTTTTGCTGAGCAGAGACATGTTTAAATCATGACTTATCCACTCTTAGATGAATAAATCTAAGAGAGTGTTTTGACCAAATCGTAGTATCCGACTTCGGGTTCAAACCCTAACTTAGCATTGATAGCCAACATCCCCTTATTTTTCGAATGATTATGCGTCCGAATATAGGTAATGTTACGTTCTTTGGCGATCAAAATACCAGCAAGTTTAAGGGCTTGGGCAATTTTGCGACCACGATACGCTTGTCGAACACCGGTGATTAAGTTGTACATGGAATTGGTTTCTGTCACGTGCCGTAAAGCATGGATACCAATGGCTTCACCTTGATGCATCGCCAGCAACTGCGTTGTTGGGTCAAACCACTCTGACCCAATAATCTTGGTTTGAAAGTCTGACCAACTCAGAAAATCATTGGTTCGATCCGGAATATCCATTGCTACGGCGTAATTCACATCATATAGTTGGCGTCGGATGTTTTCAGTGTTGCCTAAATCAGCCAATGATTTGATTTCAACACCTTGTTCAGCGATATCATCGAGCACTTGTTTAAATTCAGCCACATCAAATTCAGCGATGTTGAGCTTCGATTCAAATATATGATTGCGAATTTCGAAACCGTGCTTCTGCGCAAACTTTAATGTGATCGGATTATCGTCTTTGAGATCCGTAAACAGTTCTTGCGCCCCCAGTTCTTGCGCGCGTTGCATAACAAGTTGGGCTAGTTGCGAACCTATTGTCTGTTGACGATGACCTTCCGGGACCAATACCCAGACATATACACTGTTTGACTTCCAGCTATGGTCATATTCGATGCCACCATATCCGATTAGTTCTCCAGATGTATTTTCAGCTATATGGCGTTCGATGAAGCCATTAGTTTGCCGTTCTTGATCCGTTTCACGGAGTTCGGCAGGCGTAAATGGTTCAGGTCGAAAGGTTGAAAGTAATGCGCTTAGGGCTTGGTAATCTTGATTTGAATCCGCTTGGCGAATGGTTGTTAACATGATTTTATCCTCATCAATGTTGGGTAGTTTGTGAAATATTGTGAGTTATCTCGTTACACATGGTTTATAGAGACAACAAAGAAGGACATTTCAAGATCAATGAAATGACAACAATACTATGAACTACTTGCTCACTAGAAGATGGTGAGACTTGATGAGAAGCGTGTTACTTCCGCATGAGGATTAGAGTATCCTATTTAAAACTAATTGTAGCGGGATGCTACCGGCGAACAATGATAAGTATCGCATGAATTAAATTTCAATGCAAATCGTCAAAATTCATTGAACGGTTCGCTGAAAATTGTGGGTCATGCTATGCTTCTTGTAAGGGTATTTAAGCGAAGGATACGAGTGTAAAGTTTATGCGTGGCAAAGTCATCATTTTTATCGTTTTGTGTATGTTGATGTTAAATGGTCAGCATTCGCCAGTCCAAAGTGATGGTATGCCTGAACTCTGGCAAGAAATCCCGACAGGTTCAACAGTTTATGCCGAGATTGTGACGACACCCGATGCCATCTATCGCCAAGAAGTCCCTAATTCTCCACCTGAACAATGGCTACGCGAAGAAAACCCCCTATTATTTAATGAAGCTATTAATGTCTCCGCCCGTCATCTTTATTTGGATGTTGAGCATGTTCTTCGTATCACGGTAAGGTCTGATGGTTGGGGGTTGATTGAACCAGACAATGGGCGTAGCCCTTATTTACCAGCCCAGACTGAGTATCAGCCAACTTATATCCGCTTGGATTATTTACGTCCGCTGAGTTCGAGCGATTTTGCACCCTTCAGTGTTTATGCAGATACCCAACCCGTCGACAAATTAGTAGTAGTTATCCGTGACACCAATCCTCGTTTAGTCTTATTTGAGGGAAATAAGCCGGTTCTCCATGTGCCAATTGTCTTAGGTCCAGCGCGTTCGGGCGATTATCGGGTTTATTCAACGCGAGCGACGGACGATATGACGGGTATCCCCGCGGTACCCTTCTCCAATTATTTTAGTGGAGGTTTTTCAATTCATGGCGCTCCGTGGTGGAATTGGCGCGAATTGGTGCATGGTTATTATGGTTCACATGGCTGTGTGAATTTGCCGGACCGGGAATGGCATCAACTGAATATGGATGGCCAGCAAATTTCAGTGGCGCAATGGGTCTATCGCTGGTTGAGCACCAATATTGATTATGATGAAAATGATCCCACCGTGGAACAATCGCAAATTCGGACAAGTACACCGGGTTGGTATGCTGGCTCAAGTAGTGTCCGGGTCATTATCACCGATAGCATTGATAATTTGTGGCAATATCCCGTTACGAGTCGATTGGGTTCAGGTGCCAAAACAGCCCAAGTCACTGATTGGCAACCCTTGGTTGATGCCTATCACACCATTCAATACAACTGGTTATTAATGCATGAATATGAAGATAACCCCGGTTATTATCGACAAATGGTGCCGATGGGTCAATCTATTGCGCAATTTCAGAATGACACCGATTCGGACACATGGATTTTGCTGGAATGTACGGACACCTCGACTTTCAATCAACCTGCTTATCCGGGTTCCTCGCGTACCGTGGGCGATGTCTGTCATCATTTAGTGGTTGAGCGCCAAAATAGCGTGTGTACACCAGAGCGCGTGGATGTCGATTACTTTGGGCAAAAGGTGTTGTGTAATGCCCCACGCTTCAATTATCTACATTTAGAAGTTCGGGGAGCTTTGATTGAACATGAACGTATCCATCTGGTGCAATTTGGCGGCTACTACAAAACGCTCCACTTAGCTGGCGTTTTAATCGACGATCCAACTCCGACGGGTCCGGATGCTTATCAGTCTTCAACGATTGGCATTTCAGAATTAATGGCTCAACGCGCCGCCGGTGATGATATTCTCAGTGATGATTATGATTTTGTGTTGGTGCGCCCCAATAATGAAGGTGGTGTTACCCCGGTTCATTGGCGCGCATCGGATGAGACCGCGTGGAATCATTTACACTTTGAATGTGGTGATCCGGCGGGAACAGATGAAGTACTGGATAACTTGCTGACGGCTGGTCTGATGGGAGATGCCGAAGCCTATCAACAACTTGAAGAAATTTGCTCTTTGCCGCCGCACCAGCTTGTCCCAGATCGCTGGCGTTCCCATTAATCACCCTAAGCGTAGATTTAGCGTCAGGTTGCGGTGAGGAAGCATTGCACCATAAACCATTAAACCCAAGCATTTTCTCGTAATCTATAAATAATTAGTCCGGAAAATTTGATAACTGGGAGATGCACATGTTTAGAAAAATTTTGTTTCTTTCACTCCTTTTGCTCATGGTAATCAGTTTTCTACCACATCCAATTCAAGCTCAAGACAATTCAGCCCCAATCACGGCAACGGTTACGGTGGAAAATCTCTATATTCGTTATGCCCCTACAAACATTTACTGGTTAGATGAAGACTCAACCTTGATTGGTCAGTTGCATTACGGTGATGAAGTCATTGTCCATTCATATGAAGGAGTCCGCAGTTATTACAGCGCCAATCGTGATTACCCTTGGGTATATGTTAGCCATGAAGCCAGTGGTTTAACGGGCTGGGTCTATTCGCGATATCTCTATTTCTCTGATGACAACTGGCAAGAGATACTGCCGCATGTTGATACGTGGTATGACTTAGGATATGAAGTAAGCACCAATACCCAACCCTTTCCGGCGGTCGTGTGGCTTCAGGGTGCAAGTACTTACTTGCGAGCTGAACCTCACTACGGCGCGGCGTTTACCTACCTTGTACCACCGACGCAACCGGTGACAGTGGTTGGAAGCGCCAAAATCAATGGTGTGATTCGGTTTGTCTACGTGAAAGCCACCGATAGTGAAGCCGAAGGTTGGGTTGTGAGCCTCAAAGTGCGACCGGCTATTTGGGATGCATATGAAGGCTGGGAAAAAGCATTACCTGTCCTCGTGGAACGTGATTTGCGCGTAGATTATGCAGACTATCCCCAAGCAACGGTTGTCGTCAATATGACTTATTCTTCGCGTGCTTTACGGGTACGAAGTGGACCATCGACTGACAGTGAAATCATTGAGGCAATCCCAACAGGCGCGCACCTCGCTATACATGGACGAACCAATCATGATGTTGAAGGTTGGGTCTATGTGACGGTGATCGATGTCCAAGATCGCTATTGGTGGGATTATAGCCGTTTGGGACTCAGTGGTTGGGTGTTTGATCCCAATTGGGATGCACCCTATTTACGGTATGATGATGGAGTTTTACGAACGGACTTACCTATTTTAACACCCTAATTCTGGGTAATGCTTGACACTCATGGGGCAGATTTAGCATCTGCCCTGTTTCATTTATTCATCTATATCGTCGTCAGCTTCAATATTTTCACTATTCGCTGTATGCAGATTTCCCATATAGTTACTGAGCAAGTTCGCAATATAGCTCACTGTCGAAATGGCACGCCCGTAATGCATACGCGTTGGCCCAACAACACCAACCGTGCCCATGACATGTCCGGTGGAATAGCGGCCCAAAACTAAACTAAGACTACTAAGCTCTTGCCATTCTGAATCGCCGCCAATCAGCACCCGCGCAGAGCCAATTTGGTTATCAGATAAATTATTAAAGAGGGTATCGAGAGCTATGTTGCCTTCCAGCACTTTAATGGCTTGGCGCGCGCCTTCTTCTTCAAATTCCAATAGAATATTGCCCAAACCAGCTTGATAGACAGTGCGTTTATCAAAGCTCACCATTTGTTGCAAAGCTTCGCTGACCAGTTCCCCAATTTCTTGAGCTAAAACACTGGGTAAATTTCGGGTTATCTCGCGGATTTTATCACTGGTTAGATCTTGGCAGTAGCGATTGATATCTGCCGCCGCTTGATTGAGGCGTTCTTGCGGAATCGGCTCAGCCATAATAAGCATTTGCTGATGGACATTACCGCCATCTAACACTAAGACCATCAGCACCATACGCCCCTGTACACTAATCAGTTGAACTTGTTTAAACAAATGACTGGTGTAGGTGGGTTCGGTGACGAGGGCCGCCGTGTTAGTTTGTTGCGCGAGAATACGAGCCGCGTTACGCATCCATGTTTCAATTTCAGGGGTTATGTCTTGAAATTGAGCTTGAATAACAGCGCTATTTGGCTCTGGAAGCGATGGTTCATCAATAAGCCGCTTAACAAAATAACGATAGCCTTCTTCAGTGGGAATCCGGCCGGCGGATGTATGCGGGGCCCGAATAAAACCAACTTCTTCAAGCATCGCCATTTCATTGCGAACGGTGGCGCTACTCAGTCCTAAATCGGCCAAAACAGCCAGCATTTTGGAACTGACTGGTTCGGGATGTGAAATATATTCCCGAATCAAAATTTCTAATAATTTTTCTTGGCGTTGGGTAAGATTTGGTTGCAAGGTATCATCTGTCATGATGCGTGTTAGTTCACCATATCATGTTAATTGGTCGAGTTTGTGGATAATCTAGCATGAACCTTGAACAAGGTCAACTTAGGCCCGCAAAGTCTGATATAAATCTTGCTTGACAATCTACCTGACTCACAGATAGCATGAATGAAATGCTAACGCAAAATTCTGGACAACGAACGGAGAATATATCAATGGGCGGAAAAACCTTTCCGGTAACCGACTCTTCATTCCAAGACGATGTTTTGAGCTCAGACGTGCCCGTCTTGGTCGATTTTTGGGCTGAATGGTGTGGCCCTTGTAAGATGATTGCCCCAATTGTAGAGGAATTATCTGAAGAATATGATGGCAAGCTTAAAGTTGCCAAATTGGATGCCGATGAAAATATGGCAATCATGCAACAATACGGCATTATGGGTATTCCAACCCTGATTTTGTTTAAGGGTGGCCAACCCGTTGAACGTGTCCAAGGTTTCCGTCCCAAGGAAGATATCTTGGATAAGCTTGAACCACATATTAGCTAACATTTGAGCTATTTCACCAAAGGCACCTCAGTATTACATTGAGGTGTTTTTTGGTTATAATATATAGAGTATGTTAGGATTAAACTTAAGATAATTACAAATATTTTTAAGGACTAATTTGGCCACATGTCTGATGAATCATCCAAGCGAAATTTAGGAAATACACGTCCATTCACGCAACCACTCAAACGTGATACAGGGATATTGAAGCCTGAAACAGATCAAACTACACCCACTTTAGATTTTATGTGGTCGGTGCGGTTTCATGTTGGCGATACTGAAATCACACGCCAAATAAAATTGACTGAGAAACTGGTGCTGGGTCGGGCTGATGAAGATTATACCCCAGATGTTGACCTCATCCCATTTGGAGCCCTCGAACGTGGGATTTCACGACGACATGCAACCATCACGGCGGGCAACGATTATTTACTTGTCACAGATTTAGACAGCACCAACGGCACTCGTCTCAATGGCTACAGTTTGCGCCCCAACGAGCCTTATCGCCTTGATCATGGTGATAAAATTTCATTGGGTGTGATTGAGCTCCGTGTTGAATTTGCGATGGTGCCTTTCCATGAAGGCATTAGTGTCGCGAAGGGGGGAACAGGTAGTTTAGCACCAGTTGACCAATCTGAAGCTGAAGAAATCTATGATCGACCCATTCTTATTGTTGAAGACGATAAATCAGTTTCGCAATTATTGATGGATTTACTCGAAACATTGAATTATAAAGCACACAGTGTCCATAGTGTTGCCGAAGCTATGCGCTTTATTGCCCAAAACCTACCCCGCGCCGTTTTGCTTGACTTGCGGATGCCTGATTATAATGGTATTGAAGTATGCAAAATGCTCCGAGATGATATGAATACCCGGAGCTTGCCTATTTTTGTACTATCTGGTGAGAGCGATCCCGCAAAAATTCAGGCGGTTTTAGATGCGGGTGCTGATGTTTTCATGAGTAAGCCTGTCGGCCTGAATGAACTGGTTGAGGCGCTTAAAAAATATGTGGGCGCACCGCAGGCCAATTCTAAGAATTAGCGAGATTGCCACACAATATCTGCAACATTGTTGCGGGCATTGGCAATACGCGCCATGACGAATAACCAATCTGAGAGGCGATTGAGATATTGTAAACACATCTCATTAGTTGCCTCTTTTTCATTGAGCGCGACTAACCATCGTTCCGCACGGCGGCAAACCGTCCGGGCTTGATGTAAATGCGCGGCGGTGGGTGTGCCCCCCGGTAAAATAAAATTCTTCAGGGGTTCTAGTTCAGTTTCTAATTTATCAATTTCAGTTTCTAAGCGTTCAATAGGTTCACTGGTCAACCGCACAATCCACTCAGCATCGGCATCAAGTGGCGTGGCCAAGTCTGAACCCAATTGAAAAAGTTCATTTTGCACGCGTTGTAAGCGGGCTTGAATATCGGCGTTTTGCGAAAAACTTACTGCTATCCCCAAAATACTATTCAGTTCATCGGCCGTGCCGTACGTATGGATACGTAAATGGCTTTTTGAAACACGTCCCCCGGCAAAAAGGCTGGTTTCACCGGCATCACCTGTCTTTGTATAAATTTTCATAGGGTTTTAGACTCCAATCATTTTCATGTATAGCGTGAATTTATTATGACGATTCAAGGGCAAGAAAGGTAGGGAAGATCTGCTTGTAGTTTTGATAAGACCCCGTACCTCAGAAATATTAGTGTGAGCTTGAATTCTATTCTTTCTCCAACTGGTAATTTAGTAGGGGCTTCGTTATCATCAATTAAGCTTAGCCATTCAAAAAGGTCAAATTTTATGGAAGTTTCACTTCTTTTATGTGCAGAATATGCCACAGTCTCTAAAGATAATAAATTAAGCGTGATGGGTATCAGCAATCATGTTTTCTTGCCACAATTTCCGAGCAAATATCCGCAACTGTATTTGGTTGTCCAACTGCGGGCGCGTCCGGCTGAATATGGCCGTAAATTTAAGCTGGGTATTCGACTCATTGATCAGGATGCGGTGCGGCACCTAGTAGATATCAATGTCAACCTAACGATCCCCAATCTCAAAGGGGTTAATAAAGCTGAGATCAATCATTTTGTGCGGTTGAACAATATCGAATTTCCAGAAGAGGGGCCCTACGAATTTTCAATTTTGATTGATAATGACATCAAAGGGGCGTTACCAATCGAAGCGAAAGAAATTCCCAAACGTCAACGGCTTTCGCAAAAACCACCTGCCCCATCACCCTACGGAGATTTGCCACCAAATCCTAATGCTCCGGATAATGAGACAGATGATGATTTACCAAATGACGATGATTTAGCGCTCTAAGAACCAAAGAGTGGACGTGAAATTGCCGCTAATCCCGCAAAGATCAAAATAAAAGTCACCACAGGCATGGCTAGCCCTAATATGCGGTGCATTTCAGGTGTTGCCGCCTTGGTGCGTTTGCTATAAACAATGGTTAGCGGCAAAATAAGCCCTAGCATAATAACCACATGACCAATTTCGCGCATTTCGAACAGGCCGTCAATAATATCAAAGATCAAGAGCAATATCCCAAGGCCAATTTGAGTATGCAACACGATACCTACAACCATGTCTATGATACGTTCTTCTTTGCGATTGGTTTTGGTGAAATATTCATACAGATAGAAAACAAACATTATGATTAGTGACAAGATCACCAGATAACGCCATCCTGAGTGGAAATTCAAGAAAAATTCACGCATTAGTTTTAACTCCATCTACCAAATAATCAAGTTTATCTATTGTAACAGTTGCTCGATACGATTCGTATAGTTTTCGATCTGACCCA
>JBNLCD010000087.1:0-13544 GCA_050303635.1 Anaerolineae bacterium | reverse complement strand
AACGTCTATATAAACATATCAATGATCCCTTACCTGAAATCAATAATTTAACAGATGATATGTCTGCATCTATTAATGTAGTTATCCAAAAGGCTACAGCTAAAGATCCACAACAACGTTATGCAGATGTCTTAGCTTTGACAGTGGCCTTTCGAGAGGCGATTGGTCGCGGGACAACCCAAGAAAATTTCAATATTGTCGAGTATCTCACTATCCGCGAACAAGAAATATTAGCGTTAATCACGTCTGGTCTGAGCAATTCCGAAATAGCGGCTGAACTAGTTGTAACCCTATCTACTGTAAAATGGCATATCACCCAACTTTACAAAAAATTAGGTGTGCGTAGTCGTGTCCAGGCTATTGTCCGAGCGCGTGAACTCAACTTGGTCATTACCGGTGATACAACTGAAGCCCAAATATTAAACTCTGCGCCGACAGCTATCGCATTGCCTGAACCCGAAAATCCATATAAAGGCTTGCACGCGTTTCAGATGACCGATAAACGAGACTTTTTTGGACGGGATGACTTAACTCAAAAATTAATAGGGAAACTTTGTGCTGTTGATAAACCGTTTCATCGCTTTTTGGCTATTGTCGGTCCTTCGGGAAGCGGCAAGTCAAGTCTTGTCAAAGCTGGCTTAATCCCAGCCTTATGGCAAGGTAAAATCAAAGGCTCTGAAAAATGGTTTGTCGTCGACATGATGCCGGGTACTCATCCTCTCGACAAACTTGAGACTGCGCTAATTCGAGTGGCAGCCAATCAAGCGAGTAATCTGAGTGAGCAGCTACTACGTGATGAACGCGGATTGCTTCGCATCGCGGATATTATTTTGCCGAGTGATGACACTGAACTGGTTATTGTGATTGATCAGTTTGAAGAAGTTTTCACTCTGGTTGAAAACGAAGTCATACGCCAGCAATTTCTTGATTTACTTCGAACCGCGGTTAGCGATGTGCGCAGTCGGGTACGCGTAGTCATTACGCTCCGTGCGGATTATTATGATCGCCCACTCCACTATCCTGAATTTGGCGAATTATTACATACACAGATGGAAACCATTTTACCCCTGACGGCTAAAGAACTTGAACGTGCTATCCAAGGTCCCGCTGAACGTGTGGGGGTTAGATTTGAACAAGGGTTGGTTGCTCAGATTGTCAGCACCATGACTTATCAAGCCGGAGCCTTACCACTTCTTCAATACGCCTTAACTGAGCTATTTGATCGTCGCCAAGAGCGTTTGCTGACAAATGAAGCTTATCATCAAATTGGTGGTGCGGTGGGCGCATTGGCCAATCGTGCCGATGAAATTTATCAAACGCTATCTGATGAATCCAAAGCTCTTGCCCAACAAATCTTTATGCGGTTGGTCACATTGGGTGAAGGAGCTGAAGATACACGCCGTCGAGCGACTCATGCCGAGTTATTATCCTTAACAGATAATACGGACATGATGGAAGAAGTTATCGATGAGTTTGCTGATTATCGACTGCTCGCCCTAGACCACGATCCGGCGACACGTCAACCCACCGTAGAAGTTGCCCATGAAGCAATTTTGCGAGAATGGGATAGATTGCGCCAATGGCTAAACAACTCCCGTGATGATATTCGTCAAGAACGTGCTGTTTCACGCGCAGCTGAAGAATGGCATCAAAATGATCGAGATGCGAGTTATTTACTGCGGGGTATACGCATGGAACAAACTGAAAAATGGCAGATGACAACGACGCTTATTCAAACCCCACTTGAAAGCGAATTTATCGCCAGTAGTTTGCAACAACGTGAGCAAGAGCTCCTCTCTGAAGTTAAACGTATAGAACGCGAAACTAAACTTGAAAAACGTTCTCAAAAATTTTTGCGCGGATTAGTTGCTGTGTTTGCCGTCGCAACGTTTATAAGTCTCGGTTTTGGCATAATCGCACTAAACCAACAGAATGTTGCAAATAGCGCACGTCGTGATGCTGAAGATTCGGCGACGAATGCCCAACAAAGCGCGGCTGAGTTCCGTAGCGTGGCACTAACGCTTGGCGCACAAAGAGCGCTAGATAATGGCCAACCGGATGTCGCGCTAGCATTCATCCAGGAAGCACTTAATATGGACGATCCACCGCTGGAAGCCGAACAGATGTTTTTTGCGGCATCGAGTACATCATGGGTACAAAAACGATTTAATGCTCAGACCGAAATATTTGAAGCCATCTATCTTCCCGATGGCAAACGTATTATTACAACGAGTTGGGTACAAAATGGGCGAGCGATTGTTTGGGATATCGAATCGGGCGAAGAGTTACAGTCTATTCAACGAGGAGGTGGTACGGCTCATATAGGTTTACATCCTGATGGCACTACGGTAGTACTTGGTGGAAGTTCAGGTTTAATAATATGGAATCTGGAAACCAATGAGGTCATTGCCGAAATTGGTGGTAACAGCGCATATACTGCACCTGTATTCACGCAGGACGGATCACAAATGGTAACAGGTCGTGATGGGACAAATATTGATATTTGGGATATGGAAACTTTAGAAAAAGTGCGGTCATTTGAAGTACATGATCATGGATTCATACCCAGTATTCACTTTAGTCCTGATGAATCTATGCTTATTACAAGCTCACCTGATAGCCATGTAAAAATTTGGGACTTCGCCACTGGCGAATTATTACAAAGTCTCAATCTTGATGGTATCAGCCTCGATACATCACCTTGGATATGGGATGCTCAATTTTTGCCAGATAGCCGGCACATCTTAATTGGGGGTGGATATGAGGTCTTCTTATGGGATTGGCAAACAAATGAAATGATTTGGGTATATGAAGTATCCGCTTATACCCGCGATATTGCGCTCAGTCCCGATGCTAATACGGTAATTGTTGGTTTTGACGATCCTTATCCTCAAGCACATCTGCTAGAAATCAAAACTGGAAGACTTATCCATGTTTATGAAGGTCATACTCAACGAATTAGAAGTGTGGACTTCAGCCCAGATGGAAACACTATTCTTACCGCTTCTGAAGATCGCACAGTCATTATTTGGCCAGTGGATTGGGAAGGCACTTTACATACTCATTCTATGCCGGGTATAAACGGCGACCTTGTTTGGCATCCAACTTTACCGCTTATTGCAATGGTTCGTTTGCCTTATCTCGGTGGCCCCTTCGATCCAACGATTTATCTAGTTGACGCTCAATCTGGTGAGATTGTCCAAACATTGGTAGGACATCGGGGTTGGATTAACACGCTGGCATTTACACCTGATGGTCGTTACCTGCTTTCAGGAGATGGCGGTGATCAAGACAATTATAATGTTTATGTATGGGATCTTGAAACAGGTGAACCTGTATTTGTTTTGGATGGGCATAGCGGTGCAATCACTGACCTCACCGTAAGTCAGGATGGTCAAATGGCCGCAAGCGGCGAAAGCGTCGGAGAACGTATTCTTCTATGGAATATAGCAACAGGTGAGCTTATTCAGATTTTAGTAGGTCATCAAGATTTTGTCTCGGCTGTCATGTTCAGTCCAGATGGGCAATATCTCTATTCAGGCGCAAAAGACGGCACATTGTTTCAGTGGGATGTGCAGACGGGCGAGATTTTACGAAAATTCGAGGGGCATCCGGGAAATAATATCCGTGATGTTGATATCAATAGCGATGGCACATTACTTATTTCAGGGTCACATGATTACACTGCCATTATTTGGAATATAGCAACAGGCGAACCTGTATTTAGGTTGAAAGGTCACACCGATAATATTAAAGATGTTGAATTTAGCTCCGATAACCGTACCATTTTGACATCTTCCCTAGATGGTAATCTTATTTTGTGGTCTGCTGAAACTGGTGAACGTTTGTATACGTATGTTGATTCTAAAAATCCTCGAAACTTGCACGCGCATTTTAGTCCAGATGGTCAATATATTATGTCGGGATCAAATGGTGTACTCATTCTATGGAATGCTTTGCTGCTAAGTGTAGATTTACAAACATGGGTGGCTGAGAATCGTTATATCCCTGAATTTACTTGTGATCAACGATCTTTATATCATATTGAACCGCTATGTAGTGAGTACATCAATTAGAAAAGCGTCTAGGTAATATGTGCAGAACAGGTCGTCAAAGGGAAAATTTATGTACTATGTAAACCTTTATATTCCCAAACGACGTGGTCTGTACTGAATGGCTTCAGCCATATCGTTGATTTCGATGCGGTCATGATCGGCTAAGTCGGCAATGGTACGGGCGAGCTTCAAAATACGATGATAGGCACGCGCACTCAATTGCATTTGGCGTAAAGTGGCATTGATGAGTTGTTCGGCTTCAGTAGTCAGTTCACAGAACTCATGGATTTGGCTCGGTCCCATATCCGCATTGGCGTGGAGATGTTTATCGTCATCAAAACGCTGGCGCTGATGGGCACGGGCTTCTTCGACACGCGCACGAACATCTTGCGAGGGTTCGCCGCGTCGTTCATCGGTCAATTTGTCATAATCCACACGCGGCACATCAATATAAATATCAATACGGTCGAGCAGGGGGCCAGAGATTTTCTGTTGATAATTGCTGATTTGGCGTTGGCTACAGGTGCAGGGATGGACCGGATCTCCATAATACCCGCAAGGACATGGATTCATTGCCGCGACGAGCATAAAATTCGCCGGAAAAGTCAATGAAATTTTGGCACGACTAATCGTGACTTGTTTGTCTTCAATGGGTTGGCGCAAGACTTCTAAGGTGCGTGCGCCAAACTCGGTAAATTCGTCGAGAAATAAAACCCCTCGGTGGCTGAGACTGATTTCACCTGGTCGAGGATAACTGCCACCGCCAATAAGGCCAGCTTCAGAAATCGTGTGATGCGGTGCGCGAAAAGGCCGTGTATAAATTAATGGCACATCGCTGGGCATCAAATCCGCCACAGAGTAAATACGGGTGACTTCGAGGGCTTCCCCAATATCCATTTGAGGAAGTACGCCCGGTAATGCGCGGGCCAACAATGTTTTGCCCACACCGGGTGGCCCCACCAAAATAGCATTATGTCCACCTGCCGCCGCAATTTCGAGCGCACGTTTCACATGTTCTTGGCCTTTGACATCTTGAAAGTCGGTCAACCCACGCATCAGATCAGTCTCGGCTTGCGGTTCGGGTTCAGTCCGGTGAATAGGTGGAATCGGGCGCAGATCGTAGAGATGTTCGACGAGTTCGCCCAATGTTTCGACGGGAATAATCTCAATGTCTGGTACGACCGATGCTTGAGCGGCATCAATGGCGGGGACATAGGCACGCTCAAAGCCTTCCTGCCAAGCTTTATAAACCATTGGCAAAACACCCCGTACATGGCGCACACGGCCATCCAGCGATAATTCACCAATGAAAATAGCATTTTCGACACTGACTAGAGGAATTTGATCGGTTGCGGCGAGCACCCCGACCGCAATTGGCAAGTCATAAGCGGGACCCTCTTTGCGGATATCCGCCGGAGCAAGGTTGACTACATATTTTTTATTGACGAAGTGGAGACCGCTATTTTTGATAGCGGAACGCACCCGATCACGGCTTTCTTGGACAGCGGCATCTGGCAGACCCACAACTTGAAATGATGGAAGGTTTGAATTCATAAAGTCAACTTGAACTTCAATAATGACCCCATCTAAACCAATCAAAGCACACGAATGGGCAATAGCCAGCATATCTCAACCTCTACTCAGTCAGAATCTTATCAGTGGCTATTATGATTGGTTTTTAGGTTTTATGCCAATAAAATTGTACTTGCTTGTCAGGAAATTTAATGTTAATCTAAAAAAGACAGACTGGTCTGTCTTTTTTAGGGATTTGAACAGAGGTTATTATGGGCAAAGGGGCAGAAACACGCACAAAGATATTAGATGAGGCGCTGTATTTGTTTAATACACAGGGCTATCACAATACGTCCTACAAAGATCTTACGGCCCGCACCCATGTCCAAAAAGGTGGTATCTATAATCATTTTGCGAATAAAGAAGCACTCGCGCTGGAAGCATTTGACTATGCTAAAGAAAAAATGCGAGAACGCTCTCAGGAAATTCTGCAAGGGCAACAGCACACCATTGATCGTATCAAAGGAGTGGTTGCCGTTTTTCAAAGTTATCAAGAAGATCCTGTGATTGAAGGTGGATGCATCATTATGAATACCGCCGTTGAAGCCGACGATACCCATCCAGAGCTCCTTAAGCAGTCGCGCGAAGCAATGGAAGAGTGGCGGAGTTATATTATTCGCTGTGTTGATAAAGGGCGATCTCGCGGGGAAATTCAGACACAGGTAGACGGCGAAGCGTTGGCAAGCTTTGTCTTAAGTGGCATTGAAGGTAGTGTTTTGATGAGTCGCCTCTACAGCGACAATACCCATTTAGAAAATATGGTGGAATATTTGTATTCCTATCTGGATAGTTTACGAGGGAGCAAGTAAGGATTATGGAACGACAACGTTTGGTGACATGGGATGACCCCAAAATTAGTGCTATGCAAGCCCGGCAAATGGGTGGTTTAGATTTTATGAATAAATTGATTGCGGGTGAAATTCCGCCGCCGCCGATTGCGCGTCTCTTGGATATGGAGCTAATTCATGTGGATACTGGCACCGCAACATTCAAGCTCAATTTGAATGAGACTCACTATAACCCAATTGGCACTGTGCATGGCGGGATTGCTTCCACACTTCTCGATTCGGCAATGGGTTGTGCGGTGCAAACCAATTTGCCGCCGGGAATGGCCTATACAACGACGCAACTCAATATCAATTTGGTGCGTGCCTTACATGCCTCTATCGAAACGGTGTGGTGCAAAGCCGAAGTTATTCACGCTGGCCGGAGTACCGCTACGGCTGAAGCAAAGATTTATGACAAAAACGATAAGTTGTATGCCCATGGCACCACAACTTGCTTGATTTTCCCGATCAATGGACAGTAAGCAGAATTTTTGATGCGGGTGGTATCCGTGTAACATGTGAAATCGATAATCTCCGGCTGCTGATGCCCCAGATAAACACACAAAATTGCTTGCCCAGAATTTGGGCAAGCTTTTCTTCATAAATATGGAGAATCTTATTCACCTCTGGGTGTGGGTGTTGCAAATATGTAATTATGTCGCTAGATAAGTTGTTCACAGAATGATATTAAGCTAAACTTAATATATTGTTGAGTATAGTGTAACAACAAATTAGTAGAATAAGGATGGGTACAATATGCTTCGGAAATTAGTGATAATATCGACGGTTTTGATCTTTGCTTCCTCGTTTAGCCTGATAAAAATACCTTCTAATGTTGAAGCTGCTGGTTTTAATGTTGGTTACTATGAAATGGCGACAGGGCAAGGTGAAGCCTACATGACAGGCCCAATTACCGCTAACGGTGATACACCTGTCTTGGTGACGGTACCAGATGCGGCCACCCTTGCTGGCTTAGATATTCTATTCGTTTCAAACAGCTTTGGATGGAGTCCCGCTGAATGGAGTGCTAACTTAACGGCGATTGATAATGCTGTAGCAAACGGTCTAGTTCTTGTGTTCTCAGATTGGGATCCATCAGGCTCGTCGACGAGCCTACCTGGGGCAAGTGGTATTAGTTTTACCTTTTCGCCAGTCGATAATATTGATATTGTTAATACTGGAACACCCGTTACCGCAGGACTGACCAATACCTCACTTGATAACGGAAACAATTCTACTCATGGTTATGCGGACGCGGCAACATTACCTGCAGGCGCCGTAAATATCTTAAGTAATGGCGTTGCCACACATAGTGTCACCTTTAGTTATCCCTATGGGATGGGCAGTGTTATTTACTCGACAGTTCCCCTAACTTGGTATTTATATGGGGCTGGGGTTAATCCACCACGTGACGCCATGAATAATATTTATACACCTAATTTGATTGCTTATGCTGATGTTCTAGCAGTACCATCATCCGTTACCGGTATTGACTATACACAACTTGGCATGATTAAAATAAGTGTGTCACAAGCCCAACCTGTCTATGATGCACCAGCCGGAAGTGTCATCCGTAACGCCGATACGAGCGAAATGTGGCTTCCACATGACTATGACAGCAATGGTTATGACACCTATGTGGTGACGGAAGTTGTTGATGTGGATGGCGTGCCTTGGGTCGCTATTTTCCTGGGGAGTGAATCCTTTGGCTATGTTCCGCTGAGTGGGGTAACACCTATTGAAGGTAATGTTGCTCCTTAATTAACTGCAATGAATTAGAAGAATCATGAAAACCCCTGTAAAAAATTACGGGGGTTTTTATATTTTGTCTGATATAGCGAACTCTACCTAAATGGCAAATACCCAACGGGTGGCGGTATTGGGAAAATCGCTTTCTTGCCAAGCCATTACCATCTTGGGTTGGATAACATAGTTGGCATTGGCGGCTAATTCTGCGGCAGTGGGTTTGAATTCAGGATATTTGGTGGGATAGAGGGCGGCCATTTTTGTCAAAATCGCTTGATCTGTCACCGCTTGCGCAAGACCCTCGATAATTACACAATCGTCGCCGCTTTCGAGATGTACAACGACTTCAGCATTGTGCGCGATATTCTTGGATTTGACGGATGTGGACCCCGTACCAAAATAGACTAAATCATCAATAACTACCCCCCAGACGGGTGCGGCATGCGGATTGCCATTGGGACGTGTGGTACATATCCAATAATTGCGCGAAGCCGTGAGTTGTTGACTGACCCATGCCCAAGTTAAAAGTCCAGTTGGTGTTTCAGCGATACCATAATTAGACATCGTCGGGCGAGTGGGTGGTGGTATTTGGAGTGACATAGTTGTTCCTCTGCTTAAATTTCAGAATCTTCTCTACAGTATAAGCTTGAAATATGACACCTTCTGTCATGAAATAAATTTGGCCCTATAATCAAGCTATGTTCTGTTCATATATAGTGAAATGAAAGCCATGCTTAGTTTTTTGCATACTTCCCATACCCATATTCCACGTTTCGCTGACCTTTTAGCCGATATTGACGCCACTGTTCCGGCGCAACATATTGTGCGGGAAGATATTCTTGCGAAAATTCAGCAGGCAGGCAACCTAACCCCCGCTATTCAATCGGAACTTAACAAGATTGTGGCTGAACTCAAGCAAAACTCAACAGCAGTGCTCTGTACATGCTCAACAATTGGCGGCTTAGTTGAATCTTACACAGAGGAGAATCTGCCGATTTTGCGGGTAGATCGACCGATGGCCGAAAAAGCCCTAACCTATGGACCTAATATTGCAGTATTGGCGACATTTGCCCCGACACTAGACCCAACCTGCGAATTGATAAAAAGTGTGGCAACTTCGAGCCAAATTTATGAGTTGCATCCTATTTTATGTGAAGGAGCTTGGGATGATTTTTCGCAAGGCAATCTGCAAGGTTACTATGCAAAAATCGCCCAATCTATCGCCCACATACAATCAGATGCAATTGTCTTGGCACAGGCCTCAATGGTCAGCAATATTGATTATCAAGCCTATACAACGATTCCGATTTTGAGCAGTCCGCGTTTAGGGGTTGAAGCAATTGTAGATGCCTATCATATGCATCAGGAACAAAAAAATCCCCGCCAAGTTTGACGGGGAGTAAAGCAAGTTTTAAAGTTATTTTGACAAGAATTAATGTTGAGCTAAGTATCCTAAATCATCCAAAACTGTGCGGGCGGCGTTCCGAACACCACTGCTAGTATCATTATCCATCACAGATAGTAATACCTCAACCACTTCAGGCGAATCGTGCTCGCCGAGCGCACGAACTGCATTAAAACGTATAGTTGGTAAAGAATGTTTAAGTTGTTGGACCAAATAGTCAAATTTGGCAGATGACATAAAATCTTTTCCATTAACTATTTTTCAATTGTTACCAGATTTTAACAATTCTTAATGATTAATGCAAGATGAAAATTGTAAATTCATGAGAAGTTTGTGAGAAATCCACAAATAGACACCATGCGAACACGCTACCCTGTTAACAAATAATGACATTAATTAGCGTCAATAGGCATCAATGCCTGACGCTTGTCAGGTTCGTTGGTAACACGTCGTTTCTCTGACGCCAACCCACCGCCGCTTAAAATGCCCTTGTCCATTGGTCTCAGGTTCGATATGCTAACCGCCGTTTCAATGATTTATTAAGCCAATTGTGATGGAGATGTCATCTTGCCGCGCTGGTTGATTATGATTCTGGTTGTAATTTTGCTCGTACCGTTAGCTATTCCTGCTTCTGTTTCCGCCCAAACGCCCATCGACACTGTATTAAGTCGGGTCAAATCCTATATGGAATCCCAGATTGGACGCAGTTTTATTATTGTGCAATATACATATGCGCTCAATACATGGGACAATGAAGCACTGGGGTGTCCCACACCGGGCGTCACCAATGAGCCACAGGAAACACGCGGCTACAACTGGACCATCACAATTGATGGCGATGCAACCTTCGAAGTTCATAGCGACCTCAGCGGCGATTTAATTGTCATTTGTACGCCGATTAATCGCCTTGACTTGATTAGCTACGATAATTATCAAAGTGCTGAGTATGTGATTGATTATCCGCAAAGTTGGCAACCGGTGAGTGATCCGCTCGGCGGCTTTGAAGTTGGCTTTTTTCCAGACGGTGTGCGCTCCTGTGAAAATCCGGGCATGATTATTCAACGGATTGAAGGCTTGGTTAGCGCTGAGAGCATGTTGAATGATGCCCTATTGGAAGCCGGTTTTGTACAAAATGTTGGCCTCAATACACCGATTGCTGGCGGGAGTGGATTGACAACTACATATCAAGCGCAATGTGGGTCAGTGGCACTAGAATATCGCGCGGCAGTCTATCCCGACGACACACTCCAAGGCGGCTATACCATCCAGCAATGGTCCAAGGTTAATGATTATTTGAGTTGGGAACCCGTCTTCTTACAACTACTGGGCTCATTCAAGAAAATTGATGATATTTTAGCGAATGCCACACCCGGTGCTGAAACAACAGATGGCACACCACCCCCGGTCACCAACGGTGAACTTGATCCTATTCAATTGTTGGGTGGTTATTTGTTGGCACACAGCTTCGTCAATGATTTATATGTCAGCGCCATGGATGATTTACCGGGGATTCGTATCACGCGGAATGAAGGTGCCCGGCGGAGTTATGAATTTTCACCGGATGGCCGGATGATCATTTATATTGAGCCCGATAGCCGCAGTGACGAACGGCTTGAGTTGGTGCTCTTTGGTGAACGAGCGGTGCCATTAACGAGCGCTATTGTGCCTTATTTCCCGGCTACATGGTCACCGACGAGCACAGTTGTCGCCTATATCGCACCTGCCGCTGACGAAGGCCAATATGATATCCATACGATTCAAACCAGCGGTGACGGTGATGCGGTCTTAGGCTCATTTGCCTATCCCGCTGATTGTGAAGCTGATACCTCTGCTTATGTGAACACTAATCTTTATTGGGCTGAAACAGGCGTCGAAGGTAATACTTATCGTTTTGATTGGTTACCGGACAATCGTTTCTTGCTGACGACAGATTGCGCTGGCATGGGTTTAGGCATTTGGAGTGATACCGATGGTTTGACTCCCTTGACCGGACCCGATGGTGAAATTCTTTACCGCGCGGCCTTATCACAGGATAAAACCCAAGTCGCCACTTTGACTGAAGATGGCGTCCTCGTGATTATTGATTTAAATACGCTCGAACTTACACCTATTGAACTGGATGTTCAACCCGATCAATTGGCCTGGAATGATGATGGAACCCAGCTTTATTTCAGTGTACTCGATGAGATTGATACAGCAGTCATGGATGATGAAGATTTTGAAGACTCCGCGATCCGTCGTTTGGGTATTTTCCCGTATGAGTCAACGTTGAACACTGTTTCCATCAATATGCTGAATCTTGATAGTAATGAAGTCTTCACTTTGTGGGAAGATGCAGGTTATGCGGTGGGTCGGATGCAAGCCGCCCCGAATGGAGCCGGTTTGATTTTCAGTTTTATTCCCAGTGACCGCGATTATTTGGATGGTTTCCGCCACAATCTGGTTTATAATGAGTTGCGCTTCTTATTACCCGAAACCCGTGTTTTATGGTTGCCACCGACGGGTGGTCAAGCTGAATTATTATTGGTGGCGCAACAGCCGATTTTGTCGTCAGTCACTGGCACGGTGCAATAAATCATTGATTGGAAGATAGCAATGAACGATACCCCAACCTCTGCACAAGTTTTTGAATGGCCCCGCTGGGCATTGGCCTATACCTATTTGGTGGCTATTCCGATGGTGTTTATCTCTTTGGGGATTGGGGTACGAATCATTTATGACTACCGTGATATATTTAGCGAAGGTAGTTTAGGTACTTTATTGCTACTCATTTCGTTCCTGCTCGCATTTATTATTGGGGCGTTGATGTTTGCCGTAGGTGCCCAGCGCGTTCTCAATAATGAGAGCGAAGCGTTGACCTTTACCGCATCGGGTCACTTGATGCTTCTCCTGCCGACCTTAACGATTTTACTGGTCGAATTCTGGCAATATGAAAATGCCTTGATTAGCGACTTAAATAAAGGTCTCACTGAAAATCGCCTCACACTGGATATGATCTTTATTGTCTGGTTACTAGTCCACGCCTATTTTGCCCTCATTTTGGCCTTTATGGACAATACGACGCGGTTCCTTGAGTTTGAATAATTAACGCGCAAGGGCTTTAACTTGCGCATGGCGGAAACAGGCCGTGGTGTGGTCATTCACCATGCCGGCGGATTGCATATGTGAGTAGACAATCGTTGAGCCTACAAATTTAAAGCCTCGTTTTTTCAGATCTTTGCTGATTTTTTCAGATAGCGGCGTAAAAGCTGGAATTTCTTGCAAACTCGGCCACGTGTTTTGAAGCGGTGTGCCATCCACAAAATCCCAAATATAAGTCGAAAAACTGCCAAACTCCTCTTGAACTTTGATATAGGCCTGCGCATTGGTTATGGTGGAATTGACTTTGAGCTTATTGCGGATAATGCCGGGATTATTGAGCAATTCAGCGATTTTTGCCGCATCATAACGCGCTACTTTTTCGACATCAAAATTATCAAAGGCTTGCTTATAATTTTGCCGTTTGCGGAGAATCGTAATCCAACTGAGGCCAGCCTGTGCGCCTTCGAGCGTGAGTAATTCAAAGAGCAGTCGGTCGTCATCATAAATCGGCACACCCCAATCCTCATCATGATAAGCTACATAGAGTGGGTCATCACCTGCCCATTCGCACCGATTGGTCATAATTAGATTGCTCCCTGTTGATCAAATCAAAAAAACAGAACATACGAGCTAATTTTAACATAAATAGTTATCCCAGAAAATAACTCTATTTATTTTTGCCGAAACGTCGTTCGTGACGTAAATTTTTGTTTCTCAAGCAATGTTGAATGACTAGTTTCAATTCTTCTATGTAGTTAATTTCAAAATCTTTCATTAGTTGCACAACAGCGCTTTTGGCAGATTTGTTAATCAATATATAGCGAATACAACCTTCATAATTGGGTGACGGATGCCAAA
>JBNLCD010000086.1:0-13565 GCA_050303635.1 Anaerolineae bacterium | reverse complement strand
GGCGGCAGTTTGGGTGGCGGCAGTCAAGGTGCCCGTTAAAGCAGTTGCTGTGGCGGCGGGACCTACAATTTCACCACGCGGGGTGCCGTCTTCCGGCGTTCCATTATTGCTAATAGCCTGACCAGTCGGAGAAAGCATCCAGACCGAAACAACCCCACCGGGGGTGGCTGTCCGTTGGACGGCGGGTGATTGCGACGGATCAGGTCGTTCGCCAATATCGTTTAAGGTTGAATCACATGCCGCTAACATCACGACCAAAAACAAAATGCCCAGCGTCCAAGTAAATAGTGCGATACGTTGTCGATTTTGCATAATTCTTACCCTAGATGTCTCCTATCAAATGACCTTTGCTTTGCACAAAGCCCCCTGTATGCTATACTCCCTTGTATATTATAACCATAGCGAATTTCTGCTCATTTTTGGGAGCAAATTTTTTATGACTGATTCGTTTAGCAATTTCTTATTGCTCTTCATAACCATTATTGGTGCTGTTTTTACCGCCTTTTGGATTGGCTCCATTATTTGGACCTACAAGGATACGCGGGCCCGCTCCCGTGATCCATTGGCTTCAGTTGCCGCAAGTTTAATGGTAGGCCTTTTACCCTTTGCAGGGGTTGTGGTCTATATTATGTTGCGTCCACATGAAACGTTGGCCGATGCCTACGAACGTTCCCTTGAAGAAGAAGCCCTCCTCCAAGAAATTGAAGAAAAGCCAGCTTGTCCGGGTTGTGGGCGTAGTGTCAAAAATGAATGGCAAGTTTGTCCCTATTGCCACACCAAGTTAAAGAAACCCTGCTTTCACTGTGGTAATGTCTTGGAGCTTAGTTGGAATATTTGCCCATATTGTGCGACTCCCCAGGTGGGTTATGCCGAGCAAACTTTAGATCAAGGTTATGAGCAAGCGCCCGATGCCTTGCCAGCTTCGCCATATGAAGCCCAACACCCCTCCTATCAGCCACGATCTCAACAAAATCAAGAGAGTGGCGTTGAGTGGGTTGATGACAACGCATCTCATCAATAAATAAATTCAAGGGATGGTCAAGCGGCTATCCCTTCTTCTTTTGATTTGAGGAAAGCTGAATATGTCTCCTCTTCGTTTTTATATGGCTGGTTCAGGTAATTGGCGATCATTATTCCCCAATGAAGATGCCATTACCCTCTATCACAACCTGTACACCACTTCAGCCCAAATATCCGATTTAACGCCAACGGAAAAAACACAACTTGAACTCTGGCAATCCGCTCAGATTATTACGCTTGAGAATGGTTTTGGAGTGCCCTTAACCCCAATTTTCACAGATACTGATAACGTCATTTTGGAAAATTGGTTCCATGAACTGGGTACCCAATCCGTTGGAATTGTGAAGCCATATATCGGCCAATACAATGACCTTGCCCAGCAATTTTCTAAAGAGGGGCACACAAACCCTGATCATCTTTTAACACTGCTTATGTGTGCTTATACATTAGATGTTGGCACGCTGTTGCAATTGGAAGCGGATCTAATTGGTGAACCACCGCTACGGGACACAACTGGCAATTATTTTTTGTGGGGAGAAACTGCCCAGCGCGATTTAAGTCATTATTTTGGGGTAAATAGCTATCGGTTAATCAACTTCAATTTGTCGATGATGTGGTCACCGGCCATTCAACGTCAGATTCCGCCTCAACTATCCATAAATTTGCCAATTTTCACACCAGAAAGCCTGCGCGTTATCAAAGAACTCTGTGATGAGGTGTCCCAGCAACTCGCTGAAGCTTTTGCAGGCCATTTAGAGGCACTCGTCACGCCGCTCGCCAACTGTAGCTTTAGAACATGTTCGCTGAATGATATTTACTGTATGCTTTTTCATATAGGCTATGGATTAGTCGCGGATGCACTTATTGAAGCAAATTTGATGTCAGATTTTCCCGCGGTGGCAGATGATAGTTGGGGAATCTGGTTATGGAGTGAGGATGGGTAGGTTACAGTGAAGCAAAATCCATTGGTAGGAACCTGGCAATTATTGGAAATGTACAGCGAGAATTTAGCAGGTTATCGTTGGCATATTTATGGTGAAAATCCCATTGGTATGATGATTTTTACTGAAAATGGCTATATGTCGGTTACGCTAATGAAACCGGATCGAACCCCATTTCCTAATAACGATCTATATCAAGGCACTCCATCTGAGATTGTCATCGAGGCATTTCAGTTTTTTAATGCCTATTGCGGAAGCTATTCCCTCGATTTAGAAAATAAAACGGTCACGAATGTGGTCGAGGCCTGCAAGAATCCACTATGGGAAGATACCACGCAAACCCGTTATTTTTCATTTGAGAACGACGTGCTCAAAATTTATACGGACCCCATGCATATTGACGGCGAAGATCGTGTCATTTATTTAGTCTGGTGCAAACGTGACTAAGTGATTGATGAATTCGCTAAAAAAATAGAATCTCTGTCCAAAATTTTGTTAAGATAAAGGCAATATATTTTGGGATGGTATCTTTGCATAATTTCAAGGATAGGTGAGATGGATAAAAAATATACGGGCAAAGAACAGGATAAAGTTTATTCTGGTAATGAGGTGGATATCACTTATAACTTGCGTCGCTGTATTCATGCTGAAGAATGCATCAATCATCTCGCCGAAGTTTTTGATGTCAACAAGCGACCTTGGATTCAGCCAGACGGGGCACCAGTTGAACAGGTTGCCTCAGTTTTGCAAACATGCCCATCGGGAGCCCTGCATTACATCCCTAAAGATGAGCGTTTAGCCGAACCCATTCCCGAAATCAATCGGATTATTGTGCAAAAAGATGGCTATCTACGGTTTATTGGCAACTTGAACATTCAGGCCAGTAATGTTGAGATTGAGCAAGAAACACGGGCTACATTATGTCGGTGTGGGGCATCGGCTAGAAAACCATTTTGTGATAATACTCACAAAGAAATTGATTTTGAGACAGCCCAGCTAACGGTTGTTCAGCAAAACGAAGATGAAGAAAATATGGAGGCTAGCCAACTGGTGATTACCGCTACAGCCAACGGTTCCTATAAAGTTGAAGGTCCCTTCCAAATCGAAGACGAAGACGGAACGATTATTTTTAGTGGCACGAAGACCTGGTTATGTCGCTGTGGCAGTTCAAACAAGAAACCGTTTTGTGATAGTACCCATAAGAAAATCGATTTTAGCGCAGAGTAGCCTACAAAGGAAATGGTGATGGAAAATTCAGAAATTATCAAAAATGAGGCAGAACAACGGTTTGAATTGCATGTTGGCGATCACATGGCGATGGTGGAATATAATCAGAACGAGAAAACAATTATCTTCTCCCACACCGAAGTTCCGCCCGAACTGGAGGGGCAGGGCATCGGTAGTAAATTGGCTAAACATGTGCTTGAGTATGCCAAAGAACATAATTTGAAAGTAATTCCCACTTGCCCATTCATCAAAGCCTATATTTTGCGCCATCCCGAATATAAAGACAATGCGTGGGGTATCTAGTTCGTTATTCAATTTGGAATCTATAACCGCTTGAATGAGGAAGTTTTTGTTTCCATGAAAATTTCCTCATTCTTTTGTCCAAAATATTAACACGAAGGGCTTGTTTTATGTTTATTCGTCGGATGCGCGATGACGATAGAGACGATGTTTTGCAACTTGGTGTGTCCGAAGAACAACTTCCGTTTGTGGGTACGCTGGAGAATGTGTTGGCGAGTTTGACCCCCTATAAAGATTGCCATGTGATAGAAGCTGATGGGCAAATAGTCGGCTTTTTTATTATTGATCGCAATTATCCCAATCAATATGAGTTTGCGGACCCGACACATATTGGATTCCGCGCTTATCTCATCGATCATCGCCAGCAAGGTAAAGGCTATGGCAAGGCGAGTATGCGCGCGCTGAAAGAATATCTGCAAACAGAATATCCCACATATCCCGCCGTCGTGTTAACTGTCAATTGTCGCAATGAGATTGCCCGCAAAATTTATTTGCAAGCAGGCTTTGTTGATCATGGTGAACTTTATCATGGCGGGAAAGCAGGTCCACAACATATCCTGGCGATGTCTCTGCAAGGCTGACACATGCGAAATAATAACGAACCTTGCGCGGCATAGGCGTTTCACGTTAAAGTTAGCGCGAAACCGATATTTCCCATGTTGAGGTATACATTTTATGTCTTATGA
Organism: Anaerolineae bacterium; assembly: GCA_050303635.1. Classification (GTDB taxonomy): domain Bacteria; phylum Chloroflexota; class Anaerolineae; order Aggregatilineales; family J027; genus JAKEEQ01. Next base: position 9,391 of record JBNLCD010000086.1, on the reverse strand, counting down.
AACCCTTCTTTATGATGTGAATGGGGATGGTGTCGCCACTATCACATTCAACCGTCCCGACAAATACAATGCATTTACCGACGAGATGATTTTGGAAACCACCCATGCGTTCAAATCCGCGAGTCGTGATAGCGAAGTCCGCGCCATTATTTTGACAGGCTCGGGCAAAGCGTTTTGTGCAGGTCAAGATTTAGCGGATGTAGAAGAACGTGAAAATATGACCTTTTTGGAACATGTGCGTTCGCGTTACAACCCTATGTTGACGCAAATGCGCACCATTGAAAAACCCGTGATTGGGGTGATTAATGGGGTCGCCGCGGGAGCAGGGGCTAGCGTTGCTTTAGCCACTGATTTACGCGTTATGTCAACTAAGGCCAGCTTTGTTTTGGCCGCATTTGCCAATATTGGTCTCGTGCCAGACAACGGCTTGACCTATACTCTGCCCCGTTTGGTGGGCATGAGCAAGGCGCTTGAACTAATCTGGCTAGCCGACCGTAATAATCGGGTCACAGCTGAACAAGCGCTTGAACTCAATCTGGCAACGGCTGTCGCTGAACCAGATGATCTCATCGATACCGCACTGGAATTGGCCACCAAGCTGGCGAAGATGCCGACACGGGCGTTAGGCCTGACCAAGCGTATGTTGAATATGTCGTGGGATAGTACATTAGGTGAGATGCTTGATATGGAAGCGCAACTCCAACAAGCCGCCAGTGAAACTGAGGATGCCCGCGAAGGTATTGTGGCTTTCCTCGAAAAGCGTGAACCCGAATTTAAAGGGCGCTAATCTACTTTTCAAACATGAGGCCACGACAGATCGTGGCCTTGTCACATCCTCGCAAATTTGCATCAAGTGTATAAAAAGTGAACATGTTCACTAAAACAGCTTTGTTTTTTGATCATTCATTTTTTGAACCACAAAAAACGAACGTGTTCACTTTTTGTCAAATTCAATGCCATATTGCCCTTCACGCAAGGAACGCCACTGGCCACCCCCCACGACCAAATGATCGAGTACGGGAATGTCGAGTGCTAAACCGGCTTCGACAAGTGTTTGGGTCAATTGAACATCTTCCGGGGAGGGGTCAGGATTTCCCGTAGGGTGATTGTGCGCAACAATCATACTGGCCGCATTTTGGAGTATGGCTGGACGAAAAATCTCCGCTACCCGTACCACTGTGGCATTTAAACTCCCGATATAGACCGTGACAATATCCATCACGACATTATGAATATCCAACAGAATGACAATGAGTTGTTCTTGGATATGCGACGAAAGCTGGGCGGTGATAAGTTCGCCTGCTTCGGACGGGCGTTGAATGACGAGTTTCTCGTGCTTCCAGATTTGCCAATTGAGGAGTTGCTTATTGAGTTCAAGCGCGGCGACAATCGAAAGGGCTTTGGACATGCCGATCCCATCAAGCGTGAGCAATTGATCCACGGTCAAGGTTGCTAGGCCGCTGACACCACCACAATAATCGAGAATATACGTCGCCAACTTGACATCAATTTGAGCAATCAACGCCAAAAGTTCAGGGATGTCTAAGGAAGCAATCCCATTCTCAATCACTTGGCGGCGTAGATGTTCCATCGAGAACTCCTAGGTCACAATTAAATCATTTCTATTATAAGTTTTTTCGTTTATACATGAAAATCAGCTAAAATATAGAAAAGGTGAAAGGTAAAAAACTATGGATGTTGCAGAAATCCTCACACATGTACGCACATTAAGTCGTGAAGAAAAAAAACAACTCGTCAAACAGTTAATTGATTTGTTAGATGAACAAGAAACGCCTAAAAAACATAGCCTTGTAGAGTTGGCCGGATTAGGAGCCGAAATTTGGCGCGATGTAGATGTAGATGATTATATTAATCAACTGCGTAATGAGTGGGATTAGTGTCAATGAAATTTGATGACCTATTCAGTAATATTGATAAGGTAGCTTTTGATACCGCACCCATTATCTATTTTGTTGAGAAAAACGTGCAATTTTTCGATAAAATATTGCATATCATTAGATTTGTTGACAACACGTCGCTTGATGGCATTGCATCTGTATTATTGTTGACAGAAGTTCTCACTTATCCGCAAAAACTAAACAATCAACAGCTTATCACTCAGTATGAAACTATCTTGTCAAATAACAGAAGTTTGACATTGCTTCCTGTTTCTCGTTCAATTGCTCGCTATGCCGCTACGTTGAGAGCTAATTATAATATTCGCACACCAGATGCTATCCATCTAGCAACAGCCATAGAACATAAAGCAGATATCTTCTTAACGAATGACATCCAATTAAAACGCATTACCGAAGTATCAGTTATTATCCTCGATGACATCGAAATAGATGAATAGATAGCACCTATTTAAGTACGGCCAAATTCTTTTTCGAGTTGAGAATTGCTCATGTGAATCATCGTGGGGCGGCCATGTGGGCACGTATGCGGATTTTCGCAACGTTCCAATTGGCGCAAAATGCTATCCATTTCTTTATGGCTCAAGACCTGTCCAGCTTTGACGGCGGCAGATTTACAGACACGTCGCAGAATTTTATCCTCGATAGTCAAGACCCCCGGCGCGTTACGCGTTTCAATATCCTGAACAAGCAATTGCAGAACTTCAGCCGGATTGCGATCTGAGAGAATGGCTGGCACCGTACGAATAGCAAATTCACTTGTGCCAAAGGGTTCGACTAAGAAACCGATTTCAGCCAATAAGTCTTGAAATTCCTCAATTAAGCCCGCTTGTTGCACGCTGACAGAAACCACAATCGTGTCGAGCGTTTGTTGGACGGCGATATTTTGGGTGTGATAGGCGGCCAGAAATTCTTCAAATAAAATGCGTTCATGGGCGGCGTGTTGATCAACGAGATACATCCCGGACGGCCCTTCCGCCACAATATAGGTCGCACTGATTTGGCCCACGGCGCGTAAAATTGGCAAGGTACGGGGACGACGCGGTTGGCCTAGATTGTCCGGAATGGCGACCGGATCATCATTTTCGTTGGTTACACGCCGATCGGTGCGCAAATGTGGCGGTGTGGGTGTTTCATAATGTGGGTAAAAATTACCTTCTTCGTCATTCTCAGATTCAGCGGCGGGGCGCACTTCTTTGCTAAAGCGACCCGGCGAATCGACCTCTAAATCAAGGGCAAGTTGTTCGGGGGATGATTTAGGATTGGTATAAGTTGGGCGTTCATCTCCGTCGTTTTCATCGTCATTAATTTCAGAATGAGCCGCATAAGGCGTTGAACGGGGTGAATTATAACCTACGCTGGGTGCTAGGGATTGATCAATCACGGCGCGGCGCACAGCACGTTGTACAGCGGAAAATATTGCATCCGGTGAACGGAAACGTACTTCAGCTTTGGTGGGATGAACATTCACATCGACTTCATCGGGCGGCAATTCAATCATCAACACCGCATAGGGGTAACGGCCTGATGGAATCAGGGTGTGATAGGCTTGGACCACGGCATAAGTGATGCGTTGGTCACTAATAGCACGCCCATTCACAAATAAGATAATTTGGGTGCGATTGCTCCGCGTGAGATTGGGGGTACTGGCAAAGCCATAGACTTCAATTTGCGGGAGGTCAGGGCGATGCGGCGGCAAGGGAGACACTTCTACCATTTCGCGGAAGATGTCCAACCCAAACGCGGCAATAATCACATCGGCTAAATCACCACTGCCCGGACTGTGGAAAGCTTCGCGGCTATTCACAATCAATTGAAAGCGTACATCCGGATAAGCCATTGCATATTCCGTTACCACGGTAGTGATATGGCGGCGTTCGGTGGCTTCGGACTTCAGAAATTTCTGGCGAGCAGGGACATTATAAAACAGGTCTTTGACTTCGATCACTGTGCCAGCGGGTGCGCCAATTTTGCGGACATCTTGCACAATGCCACCATCAACCGTGACGCGTGCACCCATTTCTTCCTCATGATGACGGGAAGTCAAGACAAAGCGGCACACTGAAGCAATACTGTGTAAGGCTTCCCCGCGAAAACCCAATGTTTCGACTCGATAAATATCATCGATATCATTAATTTTGCTGGTGGCGTGGCGTTCGAGGGCAAGTTCAATTTCGTCGCTATAAATACCATGTCCATTATCACTAATTCGAATCAATTTGCGGCCGGAGCCATCCACCTCAACTGTAATTGAGGTCGCACCCGCATCAAGCGCATTTTCCATAAGTTCTTTTACCACGGAGGATGGTCGTTCAACCACCTCACCTGCCGCAATCTGCGCGGCCACTGTTGGGGGGAGGATTCGAATTGGCATATGGGTTAGTTTCCTATTCCTGTGAACGCCTCTTATTGTAGCAGACTCTGGCGTAAATTTTTATGGATAGATGCATAAAAAAATCAAAAGATTTATTCCCTTTTTTTGTAAAAAAGGGAATGCCAAAAAACTTTATAAGAAAGTGTAATTTAGATGATCTGGTTATGAAAAATATATGAATTTCGCAACGGATTGCCTTCACTAACGTAAAGAAGGTAAAAGGGAAATCTTGTTTACTACTATTTCAACTTGTTTCAGAGAGGCATAAGCTTATGGCAATCGGTGATGTTATTCTCACTGTTAGTTGTTTAGCAGGATTCATGGCGGCTCTGCCCGCTTTGTTGATTTTCCTGAATGTCGCATTTGTCGGAACCAGTGATCGCGCGGCAACCCGTTTAGCAAAAGGCGGTATTGTGCCGTTTTTTGTTGGGGTCGGGGTCACATTATTTACCATGGGGCCATCCATTTTGATGTTGGCCGCGGGTAGTTTCCTGCAATTTTGTGGCGGGATTTCTCTTTTGGCGTTTTTCTTCTTTGGTTTTATGGGTTTGGCTTCAGTATCCCGACTAGTGGGTTATCGGGTCACAGAACTCAATGAACGTGAAGCGAGTCCTTTGGTCCAAGCATTAGCGGGAGCCTTGGTGCTGTCGTTTGGACTGGCTTTCCCGTTATTGGGTTGGCTAGTGGTCTTTCCGTTCAGTCTAATCATTGGAATTGGGGCTGTGGTGCTCGCTATGATTAATCGGATTTTGGGGCGGGAAGATGCTTCACCAACGCTTCAAACCTTACGGCCCGATTTTTATCAGCACCCACAACAACCGCCACCTCAGCAATATTACGCTCAAGAAGAAAACTATCCGCAACAACACGGAGGCTAAAATGGCTGGCTCGAAAATTTCGCGGCGAGCATTTTTAGGGACGCTGGTAGGTGGATCGGTCGCCGTTTCGGCTTCAGGGTGTAGTTCGGTTATTGATCGTCTGACAAAACCTGATTTACCGGATAGTTTACAACCACCGGGCGGAAGTGAGCGTCATCCCATAGCGCATTTACTCAATCGGGCGGCATTTGGACCGCGTCCGGGACAAATTGCGGAAGTGGAAAAAATGGGACGCGAAAAATGGATTGACCGTCAACTGGATTACAAAAATCTGAGTGATACAACGGTCGATTGGCGTGTCCGACGCTATGATACATTGAAGCTCCAGTCTTCCGATTTACTTGGGTTTGCACGTCGCACAGATCGTGAATATGTCGCAGGTGAATTGGCACGGGCAACATTAGTTCGGGCAATTCATTCGGAACGGCAACTGTATGAAGTCATGGTCCGTTTTTGGAGCGAACATTTCAGCATCTATCAGTATAAAAACCCAGATGTGATGTTGCTCAAAACCGTTGATGAACGAGATGTGATTCGGCCACATGCACTGGGTAAATTCAAGGATTTGTTGAAAGCTTCGGCGCACAGTCCGGCCATGCTCTATTATCTGGACAACAATTTGAATGAGCAAAGTCATCCCAACGAAAACTATGCGCGTGAGATCATGGAATTGCACACGCTGGGTGTCGACGGGGGTTATACCGAGCAAGATGTGGTGGAAGTAGCGCGGTGCTTCACAGGCTGGACGGTGAATAGTCGCGGCCATTTTGAATACAATGCAGAATGGCATGATGCCGGCGAGAAATTGGTTCTAGGTGAAGTGATTCCAGCGGGGGGCGATCAATCAGATGGAGATCGCGTCTTAGAAATTCTCATTAATCATCCGAGCACTGCCCGATTTGTCTGCACCAAATTGGTGCGCCGTTTTGTTGCCGATGAGCCGCCACAAAATATCATCGAGGCATGTTTGCAAACGTGGACAGCCAGCAATGGGGATATTAAACGTGTCCTCAAAACGCTGTTGATGCATTCTGATTTTGACAATGCGCCGCCGAAGTTTAAGCGACCCTTTGAATTTGTGGTTTCTCTCCTCCGCAGTTTGAATGGGGATTATTCGGGTGACTACGAGCTCGTTGACCGCTTGGAGCGTATGGGTCAACGTCCTTTTACATGGGTGACGCCGGATGGTTTTCCTGATGAAATGTCCGCATGGGCAAATGGCTTACTCAAATATTGGAATTTCGCACAGGATGTCGTGAATTTCAAGGAAGATAGCTATACCAATCGCATTGATGGCACTGATGTTGATATCTGGCATATCGCTGAACATGTTGATGTGGAAGATGATAGCGCCGCGATGCTTAAATTCTTTGGACGGCTCATTCTAAAACGTGATTTAAGTGATGATGAAGCGCAAAAGCTCAGCGATTTTCTCTATAGTGAGTCAAGTACGCTCAATCTCAAAGATGACGACGACCGTCAACAAATGATTAATACACTGGGATTACTGACAGCCAGTCCCGCTTTTGTTTATCGTTAAGACTTCTTCCAACTTCCCCCCATAACGAGCCCCTTCTCTTGTGCATTTTGGCAGGAGAAGGGGTTTATTTTCGTATAATACGCCACGCGAAGCGCATATCAACTAATTGGACTAAAATTAATAGTGTCGATAGATATTTTAAAAGGGGGCAGTTTTATGGTCCGTAAATTAGTGCTTATGATTTTAGTTTTAAGTTTTTTGGTTTTGCCGAAGGTTACTCAATCCCAAGACAGTGGCAATATGCCGGGTATCGAAGACGTCCAAACTTGGTTTTATTATCTCGATGTCAATCTGGATGATGACACTTTGGCGCAAATTGTCGACTCAGATTATGACATGATAGTAGTCGATTATATCCCCTCCGAAGCGGGAAACATTGATTATCCAATTGCGGATTTGGTCACGGCATTACATAGCGCCGAGCATCCAAAGCTAGTGATTGCCTATATTGACACCGGACAGGCTGAAGAGTTTCGAACCTATTGGCAATCTGACTGGGGCATTGGTAATCCTGAATGGATTGTGGCCACTGATCCCGATGGATGGGAAGGGGACTATCCCGTCGCGTATTGGTATGATGAATATCGCGATATTTGGCTAGGTGAAAATGGTTATCTGAACGCGATTGTCGCCGCGGGTTTTGATGGCATTTACTTGGATTGGGTCGAAGCCTATTCCGATGAAGATGTCATGGCTTTTGCGGAAACCGATGGCGTTGATCCTATTCAGGAGATGATCTGGTGGGTGGATGATATGGCGGCGCATACGCGCGCGCAAAATCCTGAATTTTTGGTCATTGCCCAAAATGCCGCTGAACTCGCTTATTATCCTGAATATGTGGAGATTATTGATGCCATTGCCCAAGAACAAGTTTGGTTCGATGGCGGCGCAGATAATGAACCTCCGGGAGATTGTCCGTTGCCAGCGACCGAAGCAGATGTTGAAAGCGACGCTTATGTGGCTTCATTGCCGGATGACTGCCGACGGGTGTATGAGGAATATCCGGGTAGTACTTTATATGTGAGCAGTGAAGGTTATATCGAAGATTTAACGTATGCGCAAAGCCAAGGATTAGTGATTTTCACCGTCGATTATGCTCTACAACCTGAAAATATTGACTGGGTCTATGCAACGTCACGCAGTTATGGATTTGTGCCATTTGTGGGTAATCGCAATTTAGATCGGTTTATTCCGCCGTACGGCATGGAATAATTCGATATATTGAGATAGCGGGCGAGGCATGTCTCACCCGCTACATATCTGGTATTCAATTCATTTCAGCGAGGGTGATTTTACCTTCAGCCAAAGGCAGAAGCAGTTCATCAATTTGGGCAACCGTATCGACGCGCACAATTTTTTCGCGCAAATTACGCATGTAGTCATTGTAGTCGATGAATTCATCGAAATATTGATGTAAACGACCTCGTAAATGGAGCACTGTCCGCGCTTCGGGATAATCAGACGTTTCGAGCATGACATGGGCATGATCGAGCGCGGCTTGGGCCCGGACAGCTAAGTTTGGACGCGGCAAATCTTCACCTGTGCGTAATTTGTGGGCAATTTGTTTGAATAGCCATGGATGGCCATTGGCGGCACGGCCAATCATGATGCCATCACAACCTGTTTCGGCCATCATTTTTTGCGCATCTTCAGCAGAGTGGACATCGCCATTGCCGAGTACCGGAATTTTCCGCACAGCATTTTTCACTTCGCCAATAATGGACCAGTCAATCGGATCGGGACGAAAACCTTGTTCTGCAAAACGCCAATGAACCGCAATCATTTGAGCACCAACATCTTCAGCAATCCGTGCAAAGGCAATCGCAGTGGGGTCGCCTTTTTTCAGGCCAGCGCGTACTTTGACAGTAACCGGAACATCGACTGCATTCACGACAGCTTCAACGACTTCACCCGCATTACACACATCTCGGAGAAGACCAGCCCCACCGCCTTTACGAGCAATCTTGGGTACCCAACAACCCATATTGATATCAATAATCGCCGCGCCTGCATCTTCCACAATTTTCGCGGCATCGGCCATGACTTGCACATCATTGCCATAAATTTGCACAGCGAAGGGAAATTCTTCAGGTCGCCAATCAAATTTGTGACGGGCACGTCTCGTTTGGCTGGTCAAAATACCGCTACTGAGCAGTTCGGTGCAGACCAAGCCGCAATCGTCACCCGAATGTTCACGACATAATCGACGAAAGGCATAATTTGTCATGCCATCCATCGGAGCGAGGGTAAGGGGTGTTTGAATGGTGATATCACCAATTTGAATCGGATTCAGTTGGACTGTCGTCGCTGAGGGGTGTGTTGTCATAAGTTGTTTTTGCTGTTATCCGTTACCTTTGTGAACTGCCAGAATCTTTTTCTAAAGATTCATTACCTTTTTTGCAAAAAAGGTAATACCAAAAAACTTGGATTTTCGGGGCAGGTCCACGCTATACGATTATTCGCAGTATAACATAGGTACAGAAATTTGTTGATAGAACCCTCTCTTCTGGACCTCTCACAAAAGCAAATTACTCATTTTCGTCCTATCTATAAATGGAAAACCACACCGGGTTTTCCCTACCAGAAACCAAGGTGTCCTTTAAAGACAAGGCATTCACTCAACAAATTAAGGTGACGGCAAATATTTAATTCCACCAATGGCCGGGCGGGGTCGATGTACCCC
>JBNLCD010000085.1:0-13570 GCA_050303635.1 Anaerolineae bacterium | reverse complement strand
AGGTTTCTTTATTTAAATTAGCTGAAACTGCAAATTTTCCCCTATATCGACTTTGGTATTGGCCTACATTTCTCAAAAATAAAATAATCACGTTAAGCCATGAAGCAGAAACATCTTTTAGCTTAACACTCAAATATTATCCCTCAGATAAATCGAAATCAATAAAAACACGCTTGTTGAGTATGGAAGAAGCTTCACATCTCAATGTAATTATGAACCATCAATCGTTTTGGGATTTGCCAACTTTCATTAAAAAAACGTACGATACATTAGATGGTTACAGCTATCATATAGAGGGTCTAAGCAGAGACATATATCACATTATTCAACGTGACAACCCGCCTAAAGAAGATAAATCAATGCCTATTTGTGAATATATTCTTGGTTTAGCAAATAAAATTGATTCTGTTTGAAAATTAGTTTAAGGCAAAATATCATGCCAGATTTACCCGATGACCAGAATGATAAACCAGTCGAAATTTATGGATTTGAGATTCCCGCCGACGTTTTTCGGGTCTACGAAGCCAATGCCATCAACGAAAGCGCGTATGAGGCTAAATCGCTTTTTGAGCTGGCCCAACAATTACGATTACCCATTTATCGCTATTGGTATAAGTCGGCGTGGTCACTTGTTGCAACCTGGCAATACGGGCCCGATAATGTGCAACGCACCGTCAAAAAACTGCGTACCAAGCCCTATGTGGTGCGCACACATAAGCTGAGCATCACCGAAATTTCGAGTTGGGAAGAATATTTTGATCAGCAGAATTTTTGGGACTTGCCTACCGATATTGATCGTTATGGTTTAGACGGCGCGAGTATGAGTTTAGAAGCGTTGGTAGATGGGCGTTATCATATTGTCAATCGTTGGCAACCGACCGAGGATGATCCCTTCAAAGTCTTGAGCGATTTTTTCTATGCCTTGTCGCAAAATGTCACGTTTGAGTGAGATTGATTATTCAAACAAGCGGAAAAATACATAGATTTTTCCCTACCAGCGGCCGATATAATTTGTATCTCTAAACACCAACTGACTAAACACAATACATTCGAAATGCCGCTTAGCTAAAAAAAGAGGCCGACTCATCAGTCGGCCTCGCGTGTTATTAAGTTTTAAGGCTTAGTAACCTTATTCAGCGGCAGGTACGGCGATTGAAGCAATAAGTTCGTCGTACAATGGCGCGAAACCGTCCCACGCTTCGGTCGGAGCGCTACCTTGAATAAGGAGGTAGCTACCATCGAAGTTGACGAGGTGGAATTTACCACTCTTGCCACTGGTCGGGTTATCAAAGGTGTGAGCCAAAGCCGGTGCGCCAGCTACTTCTGTTTCTTCAGCATCACCCAAGTTGGAGTCACTGCGGATCAACGCTTCAATAATTGCGGCGTTGTCAGCCTCTTCGGTCAAACCGAAGGTACCCAAATCAGCGGTGGTGAAGCTGGTGAAGATCACAACAAATTCTTCAACGTCGTCAGCTTGAGCAACATAGGCATCAATGGTGTCGTCGCTGGAAGCGAAAATGGTGATCGGCAATACGTACAATTCGTCGTCGGTACGGACTGCGAATTCAGCCGGAGCGGCAATGCTTACGGTTGCGGCACCAATGCTGTAGTCAGCGGCATCACCCAACAAGCTGGGTTCTTCAGTTGGTTCTTCGGTGGGCTCTTCAGTAGCTTCTTCAGTCGGTTCTTCGGTGGGTTCCTCAGTAGCTTCTTCAGTAGCTTCCTCGGTGGGTTCTTCGGTAGCATCTTCTTGGCCATCACCGGAACCGTCGCCACCGTCATCAACAGCGGCAGTATCGTCGCCGGCATCATCACCACCATCATCGGCGGCAGTGTCGTCGCCCATATCACCACTATCATCAGCGGCAGTGTCATCACCCATGTCGCCCATATCATCGCCACTATCGTCAGCGGCGGTGTCATCACCCATATCACCACTATCGTCGGCGGCTGGGATTTCACAGGCATCATCCGCTGAATCGTCAGCGCAGGCTTCGTCATCGGCGGCGGTATCATCACCCATATCGCCCATATCTTCGTCTGCGGCGCAATCACCAGTGGCTTCGCCTACTTCGCTAGCTTCTTCGCTAACGCTGAAAGTCAAAACGACGCGGGTCGGACGACCATCTTCTTCGGTCTTGATGAGACCCAAGATTTCGTAGGTAGCACCAGCGGTAACCGCAATGCTGTTATCTTCAGTCACTTCGTTATCAAGGGTGACTGTTACGGTTGCGCCGTCAACAGTTGGGCTTGAGCCATCAACATCAACACGGGCACCGCTCGCGGCATCTGATACATATAAAATGGTACCTTCAGCAATAACATCTTGCGCAAAGGTTACTGAAACTGCGGATGGCAAAACATCAACAGTAGCTTCATTGGCAGGGGTACTACATACCACAAAACCGTCGTCTTGGGCATACGTAGCGTTTGGCGCAAATGCAAATAGGCTCAAAGCCAGCATCAAGGCCATTGTAGAAAATATTAACTTACGCACGAGAAATTTCTCCAGAATACAAAGCTTTATATAAACACTCCATAGTATTGTAGCGTGTTTAACAAAAATCGAAAACTCTTTTCTTGCCCTAAGTCGCTTGAGGTCCATATAGAATCCGTCAAGACAGTGGCAAATGTGGCCTCAATAGACGATTTTTCGTTATACTCATTTCAAGTTGATGCATTTTTCCATCAATAGGCGTTTGACTATTATGGATAAACCTTTCTTAGCTATACAAATTAGTCTGAACGTGCAGAATAACCAAACTCGACGCAAATAATTTAGACTATTTAAACAATTTCGTAGATTTTGCTTGAATCTGTCGCTATGCTAAGCCCGAATTAGTGAGTTTTCAAAGAGATTCTAAGTTTTAATGGAGAATGATAACCCCAATGAGCAAACTTGGCGCGTTTACCTTTGTATTACACAGTCATCTACCCTATGCCCGTTTAGCGGGTCGCTGGCCCCATGGGGAAGAGTGGATTCATGAAGCCGCCAGTGAGACCTATGTTCCGCTTCTCAATGCCTTATATGATTTAAAAGAAGAGGGCGTGAAATATAAAATCACGATAGGCCTTACCCCCGTTTTAGCTGAACAATTAGCCGATCCAATGGTTTGTGATCATCTGGACGAATATTTGGAAGATAAGATTGCGCGCGCTAAGCAAGATATTTTGCGTTTTCGGGGAGATTTGTGGGAAGCCGAGCTTGCCCGCAATGTGCAACCTGTCGACCGCACTGAAGCGGAAGAAGGGGATTTGCCGCCCGTTGATCGGAAAGCAGTTGAAGAAAAACTAGCCGAATCCGATGAAAAATTGAAGAAACCAGCGGTTGAAGCGCCCGAAAAACCGTGGTGGGTTGGCCATAAACATTTAGAAAGTTTGGCCACATGGTATCTCAATTATTATGAAACCATCAAAGATGCCTTTGACCGTCGTTTTAACCGTGACATTATTGGCGCATTTAAAGTGTTGCAAGATCAAGGTTATATCGAAGTCACGACGTGTGCCGCGACACACGGTTATTTACCACTCCTCGGCACCGACGCCGCCATTCGGGGTCAAATTAAAACAGGCGTAACGAGTTATGAACGCATGTTTGGTCGTCGTCCGCGTGGCATCTGGTTGCCGGAATGCGCCTATCGGCCTGCTTATTATCGCGAAGATGGGACTATCCGACCGGGCATTGAATATTATCTCAAAGAAGAAGGCATTAAAGTTTTCTTCAGTGAAACGCATTTGGTTACGGGTGGCGCACCGGTGGGTGTGGCCGCTGGTGAATCCGTGGGGCCTTATGGCGAAATCAAACGCCGCTACTTGATTCCAATGGCAAATGCGCCAATGCCGGAAACCACCACCACCACATTTGACGCCTATTTCGTTAGCGATACAACATCCGGCGGTGATGCTGAAGAACATAGCGGGGTGGCAGTAATTGGCCGGAACGATGAAACGGGCCAACGTGTTTGGTCGGCTGATATTGGTTATCCTGGTGATTTTGATTATCGCGAATTCCATCGCAAAGATGGTATCAGTGGCTTGCAATATTGGCGTGTCACCGGTACACGGGTCGATTTAGGACACAAAGATTTCTATCATCCCGATTGGGCGCAACACAAAGTCCGTCTGCATGCCCAAGATTTTGTCGGTTTGGTTGAACGTATCTTGCAAGCACGTTATGATAATGGGCAAGAATATGGCCTCATCGCCAGCAATTATGACACTGAGTTATTCGGTCACTGGTGGTTTGAAGGCGTGGACTGGATTAAGCAAGTGCTTCGTGGTTTAGCTGATAGTGAACTCGTTGATTTAACCACCGCCAGCGACTATATCACCGAATATCCGCCCGAAGCTGTTTTGCATCTGCCCGAAGGCAGTTGGGGTGCCGGCGGTAGTCACTTTACATGGAATAATGCTGAAGTGGACTGGATGTGGCCACCGATTCATGAAGCGGAAGAACGCATGACCATTCTGGCCAATAAATATCAATATGATTGGGACAATGAAACCTTACGAATTGTGCTCAATCAAGCGGCCCGTGAATTGCTCTTGGCGGAAAGCTCCGATTGGCCGTTCTTAGTCACAACGGGGCAAGCGCGGAATTATGCGATTGAACGGTTTAGCCAACACATGGAACGCTTCCGTAAGCTCTGTGATTCACTTGACAAGGGCGCCCCGGATACCAGCTTGGCCGAAGAATTTTATCACCTCGATAACCTGTACGAAGATATCGATTATCGCTGGTGGAGCGAATCCTAAATTTGCCTATCTCGCGGGGAATACCCTAAGCCCTCCAACAAAAATCCCTCCTCAGGATCATCTTGAGGAGGGATTTTTTTATGTTTGCTCCATGAAATAACACGGTAGGTTGAAGCCATACCGCTTCTATGAAAGACAAGCATGCTAAAGCAAGCTGGGGGTAGTGTTTCGATCAAATGATTGTGTCTAATTAGCGAACGTAGTCATTTAGAATATCGGTGATATTTTCAAGTCAAATACAGCCTGCTTCAGCTGGCTTGGTTTTGTTCATAGCGGTACGGCTTCAGCCTACCGCGTTTAACGAATAATCAAAAAAATCCCCCACCATTTTGAGGTGAGGGACTTTCTTATTTTCTACAGTTATTGATTACCCGACGAAATTGCTGTCATCGCCTGTCAAATCGTCGGCATCGGCGGGGAGAGGATAGCTATCGCCTTCTTGCTTGGCGAAAACAATCTTCGCGCCATCGGTATCAATGATAACTAAATCGCCGCGTTGGAATTCACCTTTCAGCAATTTCACGCTGAGCGGGCTTTCCACATAATGTTGGAGCGCACGGCGTAACGGACGTGCACCATATTCAGGATTATAGACCTCGGCGGCCAGCCATTGACGTGCACTATCCATCATTTCGACCACAAGACCTTGTTCACCGAGACGTTCGGCAATTTCGCGCATTTGCAAATCGACAATATGTTGGACGTGTTCTTGCGTCAACACATTGAAGATGATGATTTCATCAATCCGGTTGAGGAATTCGGGGCGGAATGTGTCGCGCATGGCTTTTTCAATGCGTTTATGGTCAGCGACGGCTTCCACATCATCATGCGGCACGAAACCGAGTGCACCCCCGCGCTTGACAAATTCAGTGCCCAAATTGCTCGTCATAATGATGACGGTGTTGCGGAAATCAACGGTGCGGCCTTGGCCATCCGTCAAGCGACCATCATCCAGCATTTGCAAGAGCGCGTTCCAAACATCGGGATGAGCTTTTTCAATTTCATCGAAAAGCACCACACTATACGGACGACGACGGACGGCTTCGGTCAATTGACCGCCTTCTTCGTAGCCCACATAACCCGGAGGTGCTCCAAATAGGCGGCTGGCGGTGTGTTGTTCGCGATATTCGCTCATATCAATGCGGATTAACGCGTCTTCGTCATCAAACATGAATTCGGCCAATGCTTTGGCTAATTCCGTTTTACCGACACCACTGCTCCCTAAGAAGATAAAGGAGCCAATCGGACGACGGGGATCTTTCAGGCCAGAACGCGCCCGTCGAATCGCATCTGACACCGCTTCAACGGCTGGATCTTGACCGATAATACGTTCTTGCAGAGCTTCTTCCATACGCAGAAGTTTTTCGGATTCAGTTTCGAGCATGTCATAAACGGGAATACCCGTCCATTGCGACAAGACTTCGGCAATATCATTTTCTTCGACAACTTCATCGAGCGTATTTTCACGTTGCCACACTTCAAGCGCCGATTCGTAATCTTCTTCGGCGCGAATGACTTGCATTTTAACGTTGGCGGCTAACTCGAAATCTTGGGATAGGGCGGCTTGTTCCATCTCAGTTTGCAAGCGTTCCAATTCCATTTTCTTTTCTTTGAGATCATTGGGCATGGAATAGAGCGCTACCCGTAATTTCGCGGCGGCCTCGTCAATAAGATCAATGGCCTTATCCGGCAAGCGTCGATCTGTCACATAACGATGACTGAGTTTGACAGCGGCTTGGAGCGCTTCTTCTGTGAAGCTGACTTGATGATGCGCTTCGTAGCGATCCCGCAACCCCTGCAACATTTGCAAGGTTGATTCGATACTCGGTTCATCTACCAAGACCGGCGCAAAACGACGGTCTAGCGCAGAGTCGCGTTCAATATATTGGCGGTATTCGTCGAGCGTGGTGGCCCCGATACAGTTAAGCTCACCGCGTGCCAGCGCTGGTTTCATCATATTACTGGCATCGAGTGAACCATTTGCCGCGCCAGCTCCCACCACTTGATGGAGTTCATCAATAAAGAGGATGATTTCGCCTGCACTGCGTTGAATTTCATCCATAACGGTCTTGAGACGTTCTTCAAATTCACCCCGGAATCGGCTGCCGGCAATCATCGCCCCTAGATCGAGGGCGACGAGACGCCGATGCATCAAAATTTCAGGTACATCATTGGAAACAATTTTTTGGGCAAGACCTTCGACAATCGCGGTTTTACCGACACCGGCTTCACCAATGAGGACAGGATTATTCTTTGTACGACGCACCAAAATTTGAATGGCACGCAAGATTTCTTCATCCCGACCAATAACAGGGTCAAGTTTACCTTCGCGGGCGAGTTGGGTTAAATCACGGGAATATTTTTCGAGCATTCCATAACGGCTTTCGGCTTGCGGATCAGTAATCCGTTGACCACCGCGCAATTCTTTGATCCCATCTAAAACACGATCTTTATTGATCCCGTGTTCACCCAAAATCCGGGCGACCGGGGTATGCCGTTCACTTAAAATTGCGAGGAAAATATGCTCGGTCGAAATATATTCATCTTTGAGCAGATTGGCTTCTTCGTTCGCCAAATCGATAATTCGTTTGACGCGAGGTGTGATAAAGACTTGACCCGTTCCGCCACCATAAACAGCCGAACGCGGGTTGTTGTTCAAAATTTCATCGAGTTTGGTGCGGATGGTTTCGGCTTCTACCGACATTTTTTCCAAGAGTTGCGGAATCACGCCATCCGGTTGTTCCAACAGCGCCATCAAGATATGTTCGGTGTCCACTTGGTTGTGACCGTAACGTTGGAGGATTTCATAGGCACGTGCCGCCGCATCTTGGGCACGCTCTGTAAATCGATCATAGCGCATCATCGCAGGTTGACCTTCTCTAGAATGCTTGGGGTAGCATTGTACTCTCTCAATATAGGCAGATATTCTTATCTATAACAATAGCAAAACGTTGGTGTTATTGCTACTATGCTCTAGGGTAAGTTTAGGTTCAATATCTGGAGATTCACATGGTAGAGTGCGAGTGTTAGAAGCTTTCTAGAAAAGTTTCTTATTTGTGTTAGAAATTTGCTGACACGCTGACAGGTGGATAATCAGTGGCTAACCCTCTCCCCAAAATCCTCAGAGTCGTGTTAGAAGCATCCTCGACCAAGTGAATTCCCGCCAAAACTTATGGTAGAATTAAGAACGTGAATCCCTGTTGGATAAGGTTTTATCCGCTTGCCGATGGTAATTTCGCCGCTTATCAGTTGTTTTGCCATATCTTTTGCCTTTTGTCAGAACATAACTCGCGGTTTATTCATTTTATAATCAATGGATTGTGATTTTGGAAATTTTCGGTATCAATGTATTTTCACTTTACGGATTAGCTTGCTTAGGAGTCGTGGGTTGCTTGGCCATTGTCCTGTTAATCGCCGCACAGCTTTCCGAAGATAAAGAACAAGGGATTATCAAACAAATGTGGAACACGTATTTCGGAGGCGATCATAACCGTGAATATCCCGCCGAACTACGTAAGCCCCCGGATAAGGATTAATGGAATATGTATGGGAGTTCGTTACGCCTCGGTCGGATTGCAGGGATTGAAATCGCCATAAATTATAGCTTGTTCTTTATTGGCATTATCATGGTTTTATATGTAAATACCATGCTTGAACAAGCCCTGCCCCACAATTCTGCCGCTACGAATTTAATGGTCGGGGTCTTTAGCGCCTTGGTCTTTTTTCTCTCGATTTTGTGGCACGAACTCGCTCATGCAATTGTCGCTAAACTCTATAATGTGCGCGTTAAACGTATTCTCCTCTTCATTTTAGGCGGCGTCGCCGAAATTCAAGACGAACCTCGCAAACCTGCTGAAGAATTTTGGATTGCCTTTATGGGGCCTTTCAGCAGTGCGCTTCTCGGTGGGATTTTCTATCTTATCCATCTGGCTTTGCCTGCGTTGTCCGCTATTGGTATCGCTTTTCGGATGCTGGCCATTATTAATGTCTTGCTGGCGGGATTTAATATGTTGCCCGGTTTTCCGCTGGATGGGGGACGCGTTTTGCGTGCTATTGTCTGGTGGCTGACGGGGAATCATTTACGGGCCACGAAGATTGTCAGCAGTTTTGGTATGGGCCTTGCCTTTATTCTATTCGTAGCAGGTCTAGTTGAGCTATTTGTACCCACGGGACGAATTGATCGCGTGCTTATGAACATCTTTATGGCGTGGTTCCTCTATTCCGCTTCACGTGCGCATCTCCGTGATTCACAATTCCGCTCCAAGATGCGAGGCACACCCATCGGCCAATTGGTGCAAGGTGGGGTTCCGCTTAAAGCTGAGTGGCCACTTTCATATGCCGCCGATATTATTGCGATGGGCAAACCGGATAGTGCTTTGCCCGTTTTGCAAGATGGTAAATTGGTGGGTGTGTTAAGCACCGATTTAATCTATGCCTTGCCCCGAATTGGTTGGAGCAGTGTTCGAGTGCGCGATATTATGCAGAGTATTCGTAATATACGGACGGTCGATGCGCAGGTTGATGTATATGATGCGCTACGCAATCAAGATTTGAACAAAGAGCGCTACTTGTTAGTACTTAATCAGCAAATACCCATTGGATTAGTCTCGCAACGTGAAATTTTAACTTATGCTGAAAACCGAGCTCGATACTAACGAAAATACCCCATTCACCCGCTCGACAACAAGCCAAGCTGGTGCTAAAAATCATTCACAATTGAATCTACTCAAAAGCGGACGGGATTTTATGCCTCGTCCGTTTTTATTGAGTGTATTTTTCATCGCGAGCGTGCTATTGACGGGTATCGTTCTTATTTTTGGCATCACGCGGCAACAGCCCTCTAGTGCTTATCGCGTGTCTTACCAAGAGTATGTCACCAATCAAAATGGAATCACCAGCAGTTCCTTATATTATATGAAGCCCGATGGGTCAGACATAAAACCCCTGACTCTTTTTGAAGATGAAGTCATCAAAGGTGGGGTGAGTTGGTCACCGGACGGCGACGAACTGGTTTATATGCGTATTGCTGATTTTTCCCAGCCCGGGATTGAACGGACGACATGGCATAGTTTAGCCAGCAATGAACTTGTGCAGATAACACGCACGGATATTCCCCAACCTCAATGGTCACCCGATGGCCGTTATATTGCCTTAACCTTGCGGGGCGCTCTCGCGATTTGGGATATTGACGCGGAAGACTATCTTTACTATTACGAACCGAGTGTCACGGCATGGTATCATAGCCCGGTTTGGCTCCATCATGGTCAAACAGTGCTCTTTATTGCCCGCTTGGACAATGCCGATACATTACTCAAACTCGAGCTGGCCACGGGAGAAATTACTTCTGTGACCGATGCAATACCCGAAGTGCAAGGGCAACGGATGCAAGCCCCCACCATCGCCCCCAATGATGAAATGGTTGCGTTGATTCTCTCTGATCCGGCGGTCGGCTCGGCCCGAATTTATTTGATGAACTTGCTGGAAAAAACAGCCCACCCTATTTTGGCGACACCATCCGGCCAATTTAATCCCAAATGGTCACCCGATAGCCGATGGTTAATTTATAA
Organism: Anaerolineae bacterium; assembly: GCA_050303635.1. Lineage (GTDB taxonomy): Bacteria > Chloroflexota > Anaerolineae > Aggregatilineales > J027 > JAKEEQ01. The sequence goes on along the minus strand of JBNLCD010000085.1, from coordinate 3,248 downwards.
CGGTGGCTTTCAAGTGGGCCAAACAGGTGGCACAGTCTATCGCGTGAATATCACGAGCGGCGTTACCCAACAACTTCCGCAAAGTGTGAATACGAATAGCGGTATGGTGTGGTCGCCGGATGGTCGCTGGCTCTATTATTCTGGCGCTACAAATAATACTTGGAATATTTTCCGCAGTGACATCAACGGTGGTCAGGTGGAACAACTCACGCATTCCCCCAATGCACAATTATTTATCACGGTGTCCCCCCTTATGAACCGAAAGTGGAATATGCCATTTTTTAGCCTGATCGGTTTAAGCGTCGTTAGCTGTTTCGGTTTGATAATTTGGCGTGCAAATCTACGAATACAATCTACTGAGCTGAAATAGGTTACTGTATTGGCAAATCTAAAATTATTAGACTAAAAGATTCGTAAAATCCCCGGAAATTTGCTTCAATAGGCAATCATTCGATATTGCTCAATCATGCAATATGCCTATTTGCCTCATTTATTTTCGCCAAAATCAATCTAAATTTTGTGATAATTTCCCTTGAATAAGCCAAATCATAAATCTCTCTCATGAAACTCTAATCTGTGAAATCTTGCACATTTATTGACATATTGTGCAAATAAGCAATATAATATAACTAAATTGCACAATTAAGCAACAAAGCAACAAGGAAAGGGGATTTTATTATGGGAGTTATTCAAGCGCGCAATGCCCTCCTAGCGCAGGAAGTACAATTTAGTTGCCCCGTCCAAATTTTAGTATTGGATCGGCTGAACGGCCCTGCTGAAATCTTATTAGATACCGTCAGCCGCATTGTCGATCAAGATGTCTCACTTACGCATGTCGCCGAAGCTTCAGCAGTGATGCGCCAGCTCGATTGCCAACCGTACGCGATGTTGGTAGTCAGCGCGGAAGTGAATGATACCGAACCATTATCAATCATGCCTTATCTAAAGGTGCAATATCCGGAGATGCCCGTTCTATTGGTCGGGCGACGCATTCATCCATCATTGCGAAATTGTGCAGAACATTTTGAACTGAGCGAGGTTTTGACCTTGCCCCAACGGGCCCAAAAGATGAAGGCTCTCGCCAGTTACTTGGTTCACAAATATCTATAGAAAACACCTCAATAGAATGGTTGCATGAGTAGTACTGGAACAGTAATCAACGCATTCAGAAGACACTGTTAGAGAAGTAGCAATTCACAGAGCTGGCTAACACAAACCATACAGGAATGGATTGGGTTAGGAAACGCAGAGAACGCGACACAAACGTGTTAGCCAGCCATTTATCTGGATAAGGAGGCTACCATGAACCTCACCATCCAAATTATTCCACCCGTCACTTGGTCATCTAAACCGAAAAGTAAGAACGGCAAGGCTAAATCAGCCGAAATGTGCTCTGTTTGCCAAAAAACAATGGCGCTGGCCCAGACTGTTTGTGACCAAGATTGCACGTGTGAACATCCTGATTAGGGAAGTCAGGGGAGGTTCAATTGAACCTTTGGGGACGGTTAGGAGTGAATGAGGCGACTCGGCACGCAAGACGGGTCGTCTCACCAAAAAATATTTCAACAACCACATTTAATTGTCTGAAGGGGGCAAATAAATGAGGAGGAAAGATTAGGGAGTAAGCAGGGAATTTTTCAACATACTTCGCGGTTACAACAACATTAAACACAATGAATTTGGAGGAATAATAAGATGGGAACTCAATTAGATACCCAAGCCTGGGTCGATTTATTACGGAAAAGCACGAATGTCAGCAATCAATATGCCTTTACCAAAGCCAACCCGCAAATCCAAGAATTGAATGTACCCCGCAATTGGTTTTTGCTGTGGATTGCGCTTGAACTTGAACCGAATGCCGTCGATGCCGCTGGTTTCGCCATTCAAAATCCGTATGGCGCGCCGGATTCAACCTTAGAGCAAATGGCTGGCTTAGCAGAAGATGGCTATTTGCAAGTCGTCGGCGAAAAAGCTTATAAATTAACTGAAAAAGGCCGCAATATTTTAGGTCAAGCGGTTGATCTTATTTTTAATGCTGGTAATGATTTAGAACTTCTCCCCCATGACGATGCCCAAACATTGGCCAATACCTTAGGCACATTAGTTGATCATGCGCTCAATTCAGATGCTGTCGAAAAACGCGACAGTGTTCAACGCAATAACAAGTCTTATCCCGGTGACAATGCCCATCCGATGGCGCGAATTTTCCATTTCTTGACGGATGTGAACGCCTATCGGGATGATTGCCACATGGCAACTTGGCGCTGGAAATATGATATTGACGGCCCAACGTGGGAAAGCTTCACCATGATCTGGAAAGAAGATGCCCAAACCCCCGCCGAAGTTCTCGCGAAATTGCCTTTCCGGGGCTACGATGAGACGGTTTATAACAATGCCTTTGCCAAATTGAAATCTTTGGGTTGGATTGCGAAGAACGCCGATGATAAATATGAAGTCACCGACGAAGGGCGCACGGTTCGCGAAGAATCAGAACGCCTAACTGATGAATACTTCATGGCACCGATCAATGCCTTAGGTGATAAACAAGCCAAATTGGCTAAATTGCTGACTATCTATGAAGACAAGATGAGCACCGCGCAAGATTTCCAAATCAAAACCAATTTGTGGGGCAAGCTCCAAGAAATCCTTGGCAATATGACCCCGCATTATCAAGGCACCACCAATTCCATGTTGCAAAGTATTAATGCGACGGGCTTAAATTGGGGTGTTTTGTTCCATGCTCAAGGTGCCGCGCCTGAATTATTAACAGTGGATCGGATGCTCAAAGCCGCCCCGTTTAATTCACCGGATGTCCTGAAAGATCGTCTCGAACAAACCCGTGAAAAAGGGTTGCTTGAAGCGGTCAATGGTGGTTACGCTATGACTGAAACCGGCGCAAAAGGGATTTCAGCTTTCTTTAGCTTGGCGCACGAAGCCTTAAGTGATTTTGAACCCATCCCTAGCGAAGATCTCGAAAAATTAGCCGGTTATCTCAGACAAATTGTCGAAAAGACAACCAGTGATGGGCCGGCGCTCAAGATCAATTACGACAATAGTCGCAAGACAGACCCCGGTGGATTATCCTATCTGGCCGAAATTGACCAATACGTCACCGATTTAGCGCGTTATCGGGATGATGCACACAACGCGGTTTGGCGGGCCTTGGATGTTGAACCTTATGCGTGGGATGCCTTCACCCAAATTTGGAGTGGAACCGCGAAAACAGCCGAAGCCATTGCGGAACAATT
>JBNLCD010000084.1:0-13630 GCA_050303635.1 Anaerolineae bacterium | reverse complement strand
CCGCATGGCCATCGCTAAATCATTGATATTGAGCACAAATACGCCTTGCAGAGCGGCGGTTTTGTTCAGGTTGAAATCATTGGTCATAATCGGCGAGCTACGTTCGCGGGCCAAAGCAACCAACTTGTCATCAACTACATTTCCTTCTTCGGGTGTTTCATGCAGAATTTCGACAGGTGGCAAGCTATCTTGTTTCAAATCAGCCAAAATATCGAGGCCATGTCGACCCCGTTGCCGACGCAATGAATCACTCGAATCGGCAATATGTTGAAGTTCTTGAATGACAAACTGAGGAATCACAATACGTTGATTGATAAAGCCGGTTTTGCTCAGATCAAGAATGCGACCGTCAATAATCACACTGGTATCAAGCAGAATTTCACCACTTGATGTCGCAAAAAGCGCATTATCTTCACCGCGTACATAAGCGCCAAATAGGCCTAAAATATCACGGGCACGCAGGGCAAAAACACCAATGCTCCAATAAGCAATAAGCACGGTTATAATAGCTGGAAAATATTGGCCCCACGGATCCGGCAACAAAGACAATGGCCATGCCAACAATGCGCCAACGATTAAGCCAAAAACTAGGCCCACAAGTGACGTAACTAATGTTTCAGCGTCAGATTCGAGAATAGAGTGACGCATAAAATCAATGGGACGTGTCGTCACCCACGGTGTAACAAATAGGCCGATCAAACCACCGCCAATTAGGAATAACAGGCTGGCTTGTTCAACTGAAATGTTTAAAGTCTCGGCGGCTTCACTACCTAAACTTGCCCCTAACCCTGCAAGAAGGGTCATACCGATGAGTCGAAAAGTGAGGTCTAAGGACATTGAACTGCCTCCTTCTCTCAAATATCTACCAGCTTCAGATAAATTGTTGAAGCTGAGTCCTTAGAAAAAATAGTGAAAAAACGAAAAAATGATGCGATAAGATAAGGTTGCATCAATCGCCTTGCCATATATTTTTCTGTAGATAGACGAGAAAATCGCTCCACTCATGAACATATAAGAGATTGCTCATGAAATATGTATATAAACCATTTTAATAGTAGCACAAACTAAATAACACCCGCAATTATAGGCGGTATACCGTTAGTTTTGTATGGCAAGTTCATCTGTTGCGGAATGCTATGAGAATTCAGAGGGTTTAATTTTAGTATGCTCTGCTAAAATAAATCGTAGTAGCTATCTGCTTATCAGAATATTTTAGAAAGTGATATTTGATGAAAGCCCTCACCGTCGGATTAGCCCAAATTCATCCAAAATTAGGCGATGTTGACACGAATTTACAGCGCCATCTTGAATTTATGGATGAAGCTCATGCGCAAAATGTAGACCTCATTGTTTTTCCTGAATTGTCACTGACTGGCTATGTCTTACAAGATTTAGTACGGGATGTAGCTACAACCGCAGATAGTGATTTACTCCTGCCTTTACGCGAAAAAAGCCGTGAATATGCTATGGATATCGTCTTTGGTTTTGTGGATGTTGATGTCCGCGGACGTCTTTATATTGCTTCAGCCTATGTATGTAGTGGTGAAATTCTGCACGTTCATCACAAGGTCTATTTGCCAACCTATGGGTTATTTGACGAAGGTCGCTATTTTGGTGAAGGCGACTCTATTCGTGCCTTCGATACCCCCTATGGACGGATTGGGATGCTGATCTGCGAAGATTTCTGGCATATGTCACCACCGTTCCTCCTCTGGCAAGATGGCGCGGATATTATTATTTTGCATAGTGCCAGTCCGGGGCGTGGCTTGGATGATCGTGAACATTTAGGAAGTACGCGCTGGGTAGAACTAGTCAATCAAGCCTATGGCAGTATGTTTACGAACTATATCATTCACTGTAATCGGGTTGGTTTTGAAGGTGGTTTGACATTTTGGGGTGGTAGTACTATTGTCGATCCCAACGGCGAATTTATAGCGCGGAGTCCTTACTATGAAGAATCATTGGTGGTCCATACGATTGATCTAAATCAGATTCGCCGCACCCGAAGCCGTTTACCGTTACTTAGAGATGAACGCACAGACTTAACATTAAAAGAAATTCAGCGCATTATGGGAAACTAATTTAGGACTGTTTAAACTCTCTCTAAAAGAATTTCCGTAAAAGGCCTATAAAATACAGGTATCAGCGTTGACTCTTGCTGGTAAACTTTGCTATACTGCTCCTGTTAAATCAAAAAGATTACCTGGAAAGGGCATTCCAATAACCGACGAGTATCGCGTAAACGAACAAATTCGTGCCAAGAAGGTTCGCCTTATCAACCACGAAAACGAAAATATAGGTGTAGTTTCTATTCGTGAGGCCGCTGAGTTGGCTGAAGAACATGACCTAGATTTAGTTGAGGTTGCACCCAATGCGAATCCGCCTGTTGTCCGTGTTATGGACTATGGCAAGTTCTTGTACGAAAAGAAAAAGCGTGAGCGGAACGCTAAAAGTCAGCAAAAGCAGATTGAAGTAAAAGAAATTCGCTTACGCCCGAAAACCGATCCGCACCATTTAGGCTTTAAAGTGCGTGATGCGCGAAGCTGGCTAGTCAAAGGCATGAAAGTCCGCGTTCGCGTTCGTTTTAAGGGTCGCGAGATTCAGTACCCTGATATTGCACGCGACATGCTGAAGGAAATTGCTCAGCAACTCGAAGAAGTGGGGCAAGTTGAAAGTCCGCCCAAAATGGATGGACGTACAATGTTGATGATTATTGCTCCAGTTTCGGAAAAGAAGAAAAAATAAAGAAACCTACCTGATATTATCAGGTAGTTATTCCCTCTTTCTAGGACGATTTTAAAAGGTTAAACTGCCGCACATTGGTTGCGGCGTTAGTTTGTCTGTCAAGGAGTAAAAAAGTGCCGCGTAAACCGAGAAAAGGCAAGTTCAAACTCAAGACGCACAAATCCACAGCCAAGCGGTTTCGTGTCACAGGTAGTGGTAAAATTGTGCGAACCAAGGGTGGTCAAAGCCACTTCCGTCGTCGTACTTCTAAGCGTAGTAAAGCGCTTTTTAGCCGCATGCTAGAAGTTACGGATAAGGCAAGTGCCAAGCGCGTTCGTCGTCTTGCACCCTACTTGAGTAAACACAAAGCTAATCCACCTGCCTAGGGCCGTGGATTGCTAATCTGTTTGGTTAATCAGAAAGATTTCTAGGAGAAAGTTCTATGGCTCGCGTAAAAGGTGGATATGTCACCCGTCGTCGCCACAAGAAGATTTTGAAGTTGACTAAGGGCCAATGGGATACCCGCCACAAGTTGATTCGTCGCGCTAACGAAGCGATGATGAAGAGCCTGTGGTATGCCTATCGCGACCGTCGCCAACGTCGGCGTCAACTTCGTCGCTTGTGGATTGCTCGTATCAATGCCGCTTCCCGCGCTCAAGGCGTGAAGTATAGCCAATTGATCCACGGTTTGAAGAAAAATGAAATCGAATTGGATCGTAAAATTTTGGCTGACTTAGCGGTACGTGACCCGCAAACCTTCAGCAAAGTTGTTGAAACGGCAATGTCGTAAACAGCTTTTTGCTGGAACAAATTTGCTATTAAAAAAGGCGAAGCTTACTACTTCGCCTTTTTTGTTTTAAAAACTTGATCAGCTCGTTGCCCAAAATCAATTAATGCAATTTCTATTTCTGCGACCATTTTAGCCAGCGCCTCAACCGGCATTTGCATCCCTTCTTCTATCCAGCGGACCAGCGCAAGATAGATACCTCCTGCGAAAAAATCAATGGCATAAGGCCGGATAACGGCTTCTTCCCGCGAAGAGGGTAATCGCCATTGTTTGCCCACATCGATTAAGATATTTTTCAACTGATCACTTACCAGATGGCCAACATCCGCCTTTAACAAAATTTGAAAATTTTCATGCTGTCCAGCGAGATAATAAACAATGTGCTCGGCACTTGATCCGGGTTGGTAGTTTTCATCTAAATAGATGTCTTTCAATTCTTTGACCAACGTATCAAACATCTCATCAAAAAGACTGATGAGCAAATGCTCCTTTGATTCAAAATGCAAATAAAAAGTTGGGCGAGAAACCTCTGCTTTTTTCACAATTTCACTGATTTTTATCTTGGCAAAAGGTTTTTCTTGCATCAAGTCATGCAAGGCATTTTGTAACCATCGGTGTGTGCGTTGAAAACGAAGATCTTTTGAGTTTTTAGTTGCCATTTTTCTGCTTTCGTAAATTATTTATCTTCTCAGAATCTTTGTAAATTGACACAGAATTCATTTGTATCATAACATTATAATGTAAATTATTTAACACTGTCTATTTTTTATCATTGTTAAATAAGTACAAAAAGAAAATGGCGCTTTTTTCTAAAAAAATCATATTGAAGTCAAATAAACGAAGTCTAGAGTTACATTATATGGAGTATGACAATGAACGACTTCAGCGGTAAATCAATTGTTATTACAGGTTCTGCTATGGGGCTTGGTTTTGCGGCGGCCAAAGTGTTAGCTAAACTCGGCGCAAATCTTACGCTGGTAGATTACAATGGCGAAATGCAAAAACAAGCTGAGCAAGAACTTCTAAGTGAATCCCCCAACGCTAAAATCCTCAGTGTAGTAGCCGATGTTTCAGATGAAGCCCAAGTCAAAAATTATGTTGATAAGGCCGTGGAAGCTTATGGTCGGATCGACGGATTTTATAACAATGCAGGGATTGAGGGTAAACAGGCCCCGCTCAGCGATTACGATATCGATATTTTCAAGAAAGTAATCGATATTAACCTGATGGGTGTGTATTACGGCATGCGTTATATCATCCCGGTCATGCAAAAACAGGGTTATGGACGGATTGTCAATGTCGCTTCTGTAGGTGGTATCCGTGGTGTTTTGAATCAAACAGCTTATGTTGCTAGTAAACACGCAGTTACCGGTATGACTAAAAATGCGGCGCTAGAATATGCGCGAGATGGCATCATTACGAATGCGATTGCGCCGGGTGCTATTTTGACACCGATGGTAGAAGAAGCATTCCATCAAATAAATCCAGATAATCCAGAAGTTGCAATGACTGAATTTGCTAAAAACAATCCCTCCAAACGTCTGGGTATCCCCGAAGAAGTAGGCAATGTGGTTGCATTTTTACTCAGTGAAGAGTGCAGTTACGTCAACGGGCAAGTCATCGCCGTTGATGGTGGGGAATCAAATAGTTACGGTTTTGTATAGTGACCATTGCTCAATATAACTACTCAGGCAAGCTAAACCGAGTTGCTTAAACAACATTTTTAGCTTGTTGAATATCACACTGATATAAAAGGGACGAAGTTCATTACTTCGTCTTTTTTGATTCGATATACTAAATGATAAATTGTTTGAGCTGGAGGGTAATGAGATGAATAGCTTAGCTGGATTCATGTTGATCAGTTATTGGCTATTTTGGATAATTTTAGGGGGTGTGGTATTGGGAAGTATCTCTGAGAAAACAAATAGAAATAAGCGTTTAGGTTTTTGCTTAGGCTCAATTTTAGGGATATTGATCGGCCTATTTCTTGGAGTATTCACGTTATCAATATTAGTAATTGGATAAAACATATTTTGAAATGACTGTGCAAGTTGTTGCGCAATATCATTAATCGGAGACTTACATTGCCTGCCATTCATCCGCAAGAATCGAATACATCACCATATCCATCAATTGCCCCTTCGTCATACCCGCTTGCCGTAAGATGCCTTCTTGCGTGAATCCTAGCCGCTCAGCGACACGACGACTTCTCCCATTTTCAAATTCATCACTCACGTGTTTAAACTTCAGTGCCAGTCGATTCAGATTCAAAGTATCAAAAGCATAAGCCATAATCACTTGGCAGGCTTGGGTAACAATGCCCTTACCCTGAAATTCTTCGGCAATCCAGTATTCCAATTCAGCCTTACGGAGTGGTAACACGATTTTGGTGAGGGTACACATGCCAGCTATCTGATCTTGAACCACAATTAAACTGCCAATTTCCTTGGCACGTGCATATTCAAGTCGAGTATCGAGAATAAAAGCCTTACAATCCTCAAGATTCTGAATCTTATTAGGCCAGTCTTGCCATTTTGTGAGGTGTTCTCGATTATTCTCGAAAAGAATAAAGAGTTCTGACGCATCTGTTAGTTCAGGCAGACGCAAAACAATATTCTCATTGACACGATAGCTAAACATAAAAGATTTAGTCTTATTCAATCAATGCACCGATATAAACAGTTTTACCGGGTTCTATTGTGACGGTGCGCCGAAACGCGACTCGACCTAAATAAGCCACTTTGACTTCATATTCGCCGGCCAATATATCCGGTACAACAAAATTCTCTTGAAAACCGGGATCACTCGAAACGGTGCCGTTTACATAGGTATAAGAACGATAAATCCGATTGTCGGTGGTTGATGCTACTTGAATTTCAACTTCAGACAACAACTCGCCATTATTCGTGGCAACTCGCCCCACGACAACACCATAACCAGACCACGGTTGCAACCATAAATCGGGATTATAGGCACTGTTATAATCAAATGGATTCTCGCCCATACGGACTTCGAGATGAAGATGGGGTCCAACCGCCACACCCGTCATTCCAACTAAACCAATTTCGTCATATTGGTTCACAACTTGACCGGATTCAACTAAAACTTCACTAAGATGGCCATAGAGCGTATAAAAGGTAAATGGCTTACCCGAATCCGGCAAATTCACGGTGTGCGCGATAACTACATGATTACCATAAAAATCACTTGAAGGGCCATAGATTTGTTGGTCGAAATCATTGCCTGCAAAAACAACTGTACCCCCCGCCGTCGCCAGAACCACAGTTCCAATTGGATTACCGATATCTGTCCCGTGATGCACCGAATAACGTCCACCACCCGTTGAACCGAATCGGTAAATCGCCGCCCCATAATCAATAATGTCATCGGTAGCAATAAATGGCCGCACGAGCCAAAAATGATCGCCTTTGAGTTCAGTAAGTTCAGCGGCGGCAATGGATGTGGCTAGTGGGGTTTCACTTGGCACCAGTGTGTTACCTAGTACGGGAGTAGCATTTGTGTCAGCCAGTGTTGCTTCAAGGATCTCTGTTGGCGGCATTGGCGTAGCAGTTGGCTGAGCTTCACCTAAAACAACGGCTGTTGCCCGTGGTTGTGGGGTTGCCTGCAATTGCCGTGCAATAGATGTTGCCAACGAACTTTCTGTTGCCTGTGCCGCACTTTGTCCCACTTGTTGCGGGGTTGGCGTTTCATCACTTGAACAACCCACAATAACCAAACTAATAATAAGACTAACCCATACCAGATATTTCATGCATTGCTACCTTATGTCGATAAACCAGCCCGGTCACGCGTAATTTTGACGATTTGGGAGCTGAGATAGTGTACTTCTTCTTGAAGAGTTTGCAACTCAGCGCGTATCTGGTCAACCGTTGATTTATCTGCGATATTCAGCAAATTCATTTCGGTGGTCAACATCGCACTATCGAAAGTTGCCTGTGCCATTAATCCGGCCACTGCACAATCGGTTACCGCATTGCGAATGCTGAGTTTTACCAAACGATGGATAAGATGTAAGACATCCAAACCTAGTCTGCACATTTCTAAAGGCGATTCTGTCGCCGCCAGCAATTTTTCTTGAATAACTTGGTCTCGATGTTCAGACGCTTTGGGCAACCGATAAGCACCTAACAGTGCTTCAAATGCCTCAACATCTTGCGGAATACACGCTAACAAGGATTCGCGTAGGGCATAGGCTGATTGACTGATTTTGGCTAACTCATCTTGCGTGATGGCATCTCGTGCCTGTTTCAATGTAATTCCCGCGACCATTTCGGTTAAGGCACCCGCCAATGAACCTGCTAATGCGGACACGGCGGCTCCGGCAGGGGTTGGAGTTGGTTGGGCAACAGCCTGCACAAAACCACGCGGTTGTAAAATTGCTTTCAAATCAATAAAGTCAATCCGCCGCGTCTCACCTTCGCTAAAATCTTCGGTATCTGCCAAATCATTCGTGAAAAGGGGCATAATATTTTGAGCTTGTTCAAGGCGATCTTCCAAAACGGGGGATTCTTTAATTGGATAACCTAAATGCCAGCCTTGGCGAGCGCTGTCTAACACCGCTTCACGGGGTACTAAACCAATAATTTCACTGGAAGCCACATCTGTTCCATATTTTTGTGCTTCAGCTTGAATTGCATTCACAACTTCGAGCAAACCCGTCTGCGTATAATCAACCAAATTCATACTGACTTGGGCTTGACCGTTTACCATCAACCCTAAAGCTTTGACCGCTTTGAGTCCCCCATTCGATTCGCGAATATCATAGGCAATCTTCTGGGCAATTTCTACATCGGTAGTTTGTAGATAGACATTAAAGGCAACCAAAATTTGCCGTGCCCCAATAATCGTTGCACCGGCTGGACCTAATTTTGCTGGACCAAAATCCGGCATATGGGCAGGGTCATTGATAATCGCTTCGCGGAGTTGTTCATATTGAAAATCCAAATTGCGAATGAGTGATAAATTCCGACGTTCCGGTAAAGTGGCGGCTTGGTCATATAAGTACACGGGGATACCGAGTTCGTGGCCAACCCGTTGTCCTAAACGATTCGCTAAGACAATACAATCTTCCATGGTCGCATTACGTAGAGGAGTAAATGGCACCACATCTGCCGCCCCAAAACGTGGATGGACACCGTGATGTTCGTTGAGATCAATACGTTCGACCGCAACGCGAATCGCTTCAAAAATAGCTCGTTCGAGTTCAGAAGGTTCGCCCACCACGGTAAAAACCGATCGGTTATGGTCAACATCTTGGTGAATATCTAATAAATACACCGCCCCATTGCTACGAATGGTATACGCTAACTCTTCAATTATGTCTTGATTGCGACCTTCACTAAAATTGATGACACATTCAACCAATGGATAATTACTTGTACTCACAGCCAATCCTTTGACTCCAATAAATCTCTTTGCATTATACCCAGAATGCCGAGTGTCCAGCTACTTCAACACGATTCAGGCTAAATGAACGACAGAATAACTAAGAACATTCGCCAAAGCACTCCTTCGTGTGTATATAACAGCAAAGAGGATAGAGAATTGATATGAGTTCGATTACAATGAACGCCGCTTCCACATCTAACAAAGGATTCGGCGTGAAACAAAGATGGAGTTTAGTGCTTGGTCTGCTAGCCAGCCTATTTTTTATGTGGCTGGGTTTTCGCGGTTTAGCGTTCGGTGAAATCATAGATACACTAGGCACGATAAATTTGCTTTGGGTAGGTGTCGCCGTACCCGTTTATTTTGTCGCCATCTATGTTTTAACTTGGCGTTGGTACTATCTATTGCGCCCAGTTAAAGATGTGCATCCCAATCGGCTCTATCCCGTCGTTCTCATCGGATATATGGCCAATAATCTACTGCCGATGCGCCTTGGTGAAGTCATGCGCGCCTATGTACTCAAACGACGCGAGGATGTGGCTATTCCGCCGACACTCACTACGATTTTTGTCGAACGTGTTTTCGATGGTTTGGTGATGCTCAGCTTTATTTTCACAGCATTGCTATTCGTGAAATTTGATGAACCCACGCTCAGCACCGTTATTTATGCCACAACACCGCTATTCTTTGGGGCAACCGCCTTTTTCTTCTGGCTAGCGCTTAATCCTGTCACGGCTACCAAATTTTATACATGGGTGATTAACCGCTTTGTGCCAACTGGACTGCGTCCTAAAGTTTTTGAACTTGCCGAGCATTTGATGGATGGGCTGGCGACTTTGCGCGATGGCCGCGTCATGGTTTTAGTGATCTTGTCGTCTCTCTTGAGCTGGACAATTGAATCCAGCACTTATTGGATTGTGATGCAGGCCTTCGATTTTGAAGTGAATTTCTTTGTTCTGCTCCTTGTGGTAGGCTTTGGCAATCTCAGTACCATCTTGCCCTCAACTTCGGGGTATGTAGGTACCTTCCATGCTGTGGCAATTTTGACCTTAACCGCATTTGGTGTTGATCAACTTTTGGCTGGCAGTTATGCCCTTGTGATGCATGCTACTTTGTGGACGCCGATGGTGATTGCGGGGTTTATCTACTTGGTAAAATTTGGTTTCGGCTGGCGTGATTTCCAAACCGCTCAAGATGTCGTCGAAACTGCTGAACATAAAGATGAATCATCCTGATGATTTTAGAGAGAAAATCATTCCAAGTTTTTGTAAAAACTTGACCAAAACGTCTATCTTAAGTTTTTTGGTATTACCTTTTTTACAAACAAGGTAATGATTTTTTAGAATTATCATCGGCTTGAATGAATATGAACAATAATTATCCTCATCCCGAAAGCGAGGCTTAAGTAATATGGCGCAAATTGGCATTATTGGCGCAGGCATTGCAGGTTTATCTGCCGCCCTAGATTTAGTAAAAGCAGGTCACCAAGTCACCCTCTATGAGGCCGGTGATAAGGTTGGTGGCTTGGCGGCGGGTTTCCAAGAAGAAGGTTGGGATTGGACTCTCGAAAAATTCTATCATCACTGGTTTGCTTCAGATGATGATTTGTTGACCTTGGCCGAGGAAATTGGTGTGCGTGATAAAATTATTTTTCCGCGTCCCAAAACATCTGTCTGGGCCAATGGCAAAATTTATCAACTCGACTCAGCGCTGAGTGCCTTAACTTTCCCCGTAATTTCCATTCCCGCGCGCTTGCGTTTTGGTTTTGTCATGCTCTTTTTGCGTCTAACTCGTCAGTGGCAATGGCTCGAAAAATATACAGCGCACGAATGGCTTGCTAAATATATGGGTCGTGAAGCTTATGAAATGGTTTGGAAACCGCTTCTAATCGGCAAATTCGGTAAGTTCTATGAAGAAGTGAATATGGCGTGGTTTTGGGCACGGGTTTATAGTCGTACGCCTAAACTTGGCTCGTATCAAGGCGGCTTCCAAGCCTTTGTCGAGGATTTAGCCAATCATGTCCAGCAAAAAGGGGCAACGTTGCATCTCAATACACGTGTTGAGAAAATCGCAGAAGCCAATGGTCAATTCACAGTAACACTAGGTGATGGTCAGCCGGTTGAATTCGATAAAGTCTTAAGCACAACTTCACCGCGTTTGCTCCGTAAGCTGACTCCGCAACTCAATGGGGCTTATGCTAAAAAGGTTGACGGTTTGCGTAACACAGGCGCTGTAGTGGTCGTCGCCGCGCTTAAACACCAAATGTTGACTGATGGCACCTATTGGCTGAATTTGCCTGCGAGTAGCCCTGATAAATCGCAAAATGAATTCCCTTATGTGGCATTTGTGGAACATACCAATTATCTCCCGCGTGAAAACTACGGCGGCGATCATTTGGTTTATTGCGGGGATTATGTGCCCGTTGATCATGAATACTTCCAAATGACCGAAGATGAATTGGCCCAACATTTCCTCGGCACGTTACCCAAGTTTAATGCCGACTTCAAAGAAGACTGGGTTAAAAAATATTGGGTATTCCGCGCACCCTATGCTCAACCTTTGCCTACACTCAATCATTCCGAAAATATTCCCGAAATCCCAACGCCTATTCAAGGTTTATACTGGGCAAGCATGAGTCAAGTTTATCCGTGGGATCGCGGCACCAACTATGCGGTAGAAATTGGCCGCCGCGCCGCACGATTAATGCTTGAGGATTTGAACTAAATGGCTGAGATAATTTTCAAAATGGATAATGAGGGCGTGGATTTTGCCGCCCTCCGGCAAGTTCTTATCGAAGATGATTTTGATAATGGTCGTTCGCCTGAACAGTATCAAAAATCGGCCGAAAATAGCGCCGTTGTGTGCTATTTCTACGCTGATGATCAGATTATAGGCAATGCCCGCGCCTTATCCGATGGCGTCTGCAATGCCTATATCGTCGATGTCTGGATTCATTCTGACTATCGCCGCCAAGGACTTGCAACCCAAATGATGCAGATGATGCTTGAACAACTCCAAGGTCAGCATGTTTATTTGTTTACAGATGACCGCGCGGATTTTTATGAATCGCTGGGTTTCCAAAAACAACCATTTGGCATGAGTATCGTTGTTGGTGAATGGTTGAAAAACAACTAATCAGCCTTGGCCACATGTTTTGTGAAATAGGGTTGCCATGCGCCACATCCATCAATAAAAGGTTGCATCAAAGCTTGTTCTGCTTGCACCAAATGCATCAGATCATGACCCGCCCACTCATTGAGTAAGTTTTCTAAACTGACTTCGCCTAACTCACCATGTACAGCCACGCGACTTAAATGTTCTGGTTTTACTTGAGCGACCACCGGCAAACTTTCTTCACGCAAACTAGCAAATTTTTCCGCCAAGGCCTTTAAGTCAACGTCGCCGCCTTGGGAACCATCTTCATCAGGGAAAAATGCGGGGAAACGATCTTTTCCGTCCAGAAAGCATTGTACCCGAAACCGAAACACGCCTGCTTCGACATCGACTAAATGTTGCAACACCTCAGCGGCTGACCATTCACCCGGTAGTGGTTGTCGATTGAGGAGCTCTTCCGGCAAACTGTCAATCAAATTTAGCCATCGCTGGGGTGTAATTTTTAATACTGATTGTGACCATTCAATAATCTTGCTCATATTGTGGCAATCCTTCCCTGAAATTTAATTAGGGAGAGTTTAGCACAAAACAGCCATGTGCCAAAATCAACAAAAAGCCGCATTTCATCAAGAGAATACGGCTTAAGGTGTTAATATCAAGTTTCTGTTAACTAGCTATTCAAGTTCGAGTGGGTCCGTTGAGGCTTCATTGTGAATATCAAGCGAAACCCACACATCACCTGCTCCATCGCCGGACTTCGAACTCCGCACAAAAGCAACAAGATCTGCAAACCCATCGGCGTCAAAATCACCGATACCACAAACTTCGTCGCCAATGCAAAAATTGTCATGATAAACCATTGGCATGGTGCCAAAGCGATCACGGGCCGAAATCGTAACCCAGACATCACCTTCGCCATTATCTGTTTTCCAACTGCGGGTAAAAGCGGCAATATCGTCTCGGTCATCACCATTAAAATCCCCCACGGCACAAATTTCATCGCCGTAGCAGAAGGAGTCTTGCCAGACACTCGATTGACCAAAACCACTTCCATTGGACAACGCAACCCAGACATTTCCCGCTTCATCGCCGGCTTTAGCATTCCGTGAAAAAGCAATCACATCATCTTTACCGTTGCCATCGAAATCGCCGACTTCGCAGATTTCTTCGCCAACACAGAAAGTAGTCTTCCACACACTCGATTGCCCAAATCCACTGCCATTGGATAAGGCAACCCAAACATTGCCCGCATTGTCACCTGCTTCGAAACCACGGGTGAAGGCGGCAATATCATCTTTACCATCGCCATTAAAATCGCCAACCCGGCAAATTTCGTCGCCATAACAAAATGAGTCATGCCAGAGTTGACTGTTTGACATTTGTGCAGTGGCCGACGGGGATGGTAACGCCACGACAAGCGCGGCAACAATTAAACTCAAAATGAGTAAATATCTCAGCATCATTGAACTCCCTTATTACAATCTAGTCTGTTGGATTAAATCGAGCATAGTATAGCAGTGAAACTGGCAGGAAATAGGAATCATCAACTTTTTACAACTGTCTACGAAACGCTGATCTTAACTAACAATAAGCTGATAT
>JBNLCD010000083.1:0-13645 GCA_050303635.1 Anaerolineae bacterium | reverse complement strand
GTTGGATGTTTAGTGAAGGGAGTTTGTTCCCACATATGGACACCGAAGACATTCTATGGGAAGAATTATGGGTTGCCTTTGATGACACCACCCGCTATTTGCGGTGCATCATGGTCGACTCGAATATGCACTTTGATATTTACGATGCGGAAACAGGCACCATTGAAGACGCATTTACCTTGCTGAATGACGCGCGGAGTTGGCTACAAAGTCATCAGTTTGTTTACGATGATCAGCGCGATACGCGGCCTAAGCCATTTGAGCGGCGCATGACCCCGCAACAAAAGAAACAAATGTCCTATGAACGGGATAGCCGATCTATTCCGGTGGGTAAAGGGGCCAGTCGGCGTGTCCGTAAGTTGATGCCTAAGCTTCGGCGGCGACAAGTACGGCGTAAGATGAAAGCCTTTTTACGGCGTGAATTGACGTCAATGTTTCGGGATGTGAATGATCAATCGTTTCGGAGTATCAAACCGGATGGTTTGCCTGATTATGACAAGCAATTGTCTCTTGAAGAAGCGTTGAGAGAAAAAGAGCGGCGTCGCGAATCTGGGGAAAAAACAACCCGTAAGCCTCAACCGAAGGTGGATACGCCCCGTTTAAGTCGTTTTGGAAGCAGTCGTTTTGGCAATCCTGATCGCCGGACGCGTCCCGGTACCAATCGGTTTAGCTCACCCCGTCGTAGTTCTACCTCTAATGATTCCGATTTGCCGGATTGGTTACGTGACGATTAAGCGTTAAGTCGATTGACTGAAACGCTCTAAAATACACGTTGATGATTATTGTTAGGTCAGATTTGCTCTGCAATAAATTCGCCAGCGTGTTTTTATTTACTGTAGACACCGCGTATGCTTTGCCACCGGATCTTGATGACATCCCTAAACATTTTGTAGGCATCGTGGAAGGGGCGAATCTTGGATTGTGCTTTGTAGTACCAAGTAATGGGGACTTCTTTGATGGTATATCCATGTTGTTGCGCAATATGGAGCAATTCCACATCAAAACTCCAACCATCAATTGTGTGGAGGGGGAAAAGTTCGTGTGCGACATCCCGCCGGAAACATTTAAAACCACATTGGGTATCATCAAAACCACGGACCGCAAAAACACGCACAATCAGATTAAACACGCGTCCGATAAAATGACGAAACGGGGGTTCATCAATGCGGACTGCGCCTTCAGCTTCACGGCTGGCAATCGCCACATCATAGTGATCGAGTTGCGGCGGCAAAAATTTGACTACTTCTTCGATGGGCATGGAAAGATCAGCATCACAAATAAATAAATATTCATGTTTAGCGGCCAACATACCCGTACGGACTGCCGCGCCTTTGCCCTGTTGTGTTTCCATCAATCCCTTCATAAAAGGGAATTCAGCAGTTGCTTCATCAATAATATCTTGTGTGCCATCTTGGCTATTGTTATTCACAATAACCACTTCTATGGGAATAGATTGGGTGCTCACAAATTGAGCAATACTGTCTAGACTTTCGCGTAAGCGTGCTTCCTCATTGTAGGCCGGTATAACAATTGATAATGATGTTGGGAAGATGTTCTCTGACAACCCATGCTCCTCAGTGTGTCAAATTGCAAACCCTCTCTTTACGGCACTCGTGCAGTGAGGTCGGGCAAGGGAGGTTAAAGATATTGATAATTGCTTGCTATTATACTGTGCTGTCTCAATTTAGCCTATCCGCAACGATGACGCTAGGCTGGCTATTATGTCGCTCTAAATTAGGCTTTCGTGTTGTTGAGGGGTATCAAGATTTCCTCAAGATCTGCTATTGATACACGTCGAGTAGCTTGAATGCGTTTCCGTTTGCGCAACAATTTGGGCAAATGCCACACCGCACTCAGCATACCCCGCAAACGCGCGCGTGAGGCAGGTCCACGCCATGCCTGTAAAGCCTCGCTGGCAATTTTAAATTGATTGCGCAAAATCGCCCACCAGTATTTATGCCATAATTCACGGGGATAATCTTTGATCAGCAGATAGATGAAATTGCGTCCATTGTAAAAACTGGCAGTTTCGCCCCCACCCGTGGCGGAGAGTTGATGATAAACCACAGCCCCCGGCACATAGAGACATTTATAGCCTTGCAGTTGGGCGCGCCAACTTAAATCTAAATCTTCACAGGAAAAATAGAAATCATGGTCGAGCAAACCCACTTTATCGAGCATTTGTCGCCGATAGACACTCGCCCCGCCACATGCTGAAAAGACAAATTCTTCAGCATCATATTGACCTTCGTCTTTTTCCCACACGCCACGATTACCCGGCATACC
Source organism: Anaerolineae bacterium (assembly GCA_050303635.1). Classification (GTDB taxonomy): domain Bacteria; phylum Chloroflexota; class Anaerolineae; order Aggregatilineales; family J027; genus JAKEEQ01. The sequence continues at coordinate 11,359 of JBNLCD010000083.1, read as the reverse complement.
ATCCACGCGATAGGTATCCCCCGCCGTATGAAAATGATCGCGTTGATCAAACAACATCATCTTCGAGGCGGCAAATCCCGCTTCAGGATGACGTTGGAGCGCATCCACCAACCCACTGACCCAATCCGGCTCTACTTCGGTGTCATTATTAAGTAACGAAATATACTCCCCCGTTGCCGCAGTCATCCCGGCATTGCAAGCGCCGGTAAACCCCATATTTTCCGACAGTTGCACAATGATCACATCCGGAAAATTCTCACGGATGAAGGCTTGTGACCCATCTTCTGATGCATTATCGGCCACAATCACTTCCACATCAGGATAGGTTTGATTGCGGAGTGCCGTCAAGCATACATCCAAATATTTCAAGCCATTCCAATTCGGAATAATGACTGAAAAACGTCCGACTTGCATGGGTTGGGCTAATGTTGAATTGGGCAATGAATTCGTGCTCCACTAGTGATTATCTATCTGAAACCATCTCGCATGGTAGCTTTTTTTGTGCCTGAAATCTATCCCTGCTCTGAAAATTTCAGGTAAGCGCGTGTTAACCGTATCTTGTTGACCTGTTAACCTAAGTTTTGCAAGATTTTCTCCTAAAATTGAAAATGTCCTGTTATACTAACATGCCGTATCAAATGTTTATCCAGAGCAACCAAGACCCCAAGAAGGCTTATGAGCTACCACGAATATATTGGCAACATGCACATGCACACGCCGTACTCCGATGGGACGGCTTATCATCAAGAAATTGCCCAAGCCGCGCTTGAGGCTGGTCTCGATTACATCATCACCACCGACCACAATATTTATGTTGATGGCGTGCAGGGTTATTATGGCTCCGATGAACAGGGCCATGTATTGGTGCTCACCGGCGAAGAAGTCCATGACCGCACCCGTCAACCGCAAGTCAATCATTGTCTAGTCTATGGCACCGGCGAAGAAATGACCCGCTTTGCCCCCAATCCGCAACAACTCATCGACGAAACCCATAAACGTGGCGGCCTGACCTTTTTGGCTCATCCTTGTGATGTTTCCGTTTTTTGGGATCGGCATTGGTCCAAAATTCCGTGGGTCGATTGGGATATTTCCGGCTACACAGGTCTCGAAATCTGGAACTACATGTCGGATTTTAAAGATGCTCTGCAATCTCCATTGGATGGAATTCGTGGTTCCATGAATCCAGATAAATATGTGATTGGTCCTGTCCCGCAAACCCTTGAGAAATGGGATAATCTCTTAGCGCAAGGTCAGCGCGTCGTTGGTATTGGTGGCGCAGATGCTCATGCATGGAAAATCGGCTTCGGGCCGTTTTCACGAGTTGTCTTCCCGTATGATTACTTATTTAACTGTGTGAATACCCACATTTTGACTCCCACACCCTTTGCGGGCGATATGCAACACGACTCCCAACTCATCTACACTGCTTTGCAACAAGGGCGCGCCTTTATCGGCTATAAATTAATCGGGGATACTAAAGGTTTCCGCTTCACGGCCCAAGGTGGCATGCGTGGAGATACAGTTCAAATGGGGAGCAGTATTCGCCTTGAACATGGTGTGACGCTACAAGTTCTAGCCCCAGCCGCCGCCCGTATTAAAATGATTCATAATGGTCGCGTGGTAGATGATCAAAAGCCTGTCGAGAAAGTGACGTTTGTCGCGCGTGAAGCAGGTGCCTATCGGGTCGAAGTCTGGCGCGATTATGAAGGGCAAGAACGATGCTGGATTTTGAGTAATCCCATTTATGTTGAACCGAACATCAAACCCATCACCGAAACCCAAGGCTTATTGCATCGCTAGAATTAGCCTAAATAAACTCTGTTCTATTGTTGGAAGAATACAAGAAATTTGCAGTTCGCGGAATCAATATGCTATAATGCGCTCAAATGCTGAATGCTAAAGGTTTTAACACGTAAAATCTCGTGAACGACGACTCTTCTATATCATCTGAACCTGAACCCCCCTCTCGATCTTATCGTGATGATAAATCGTGGGCCGAGTTTGGTCGTCTAGACCAAATCACTCGGCTTTTTGCGTTTTCCCTAACTTTGTGAGAAAAAGGATAATCGTTTGGATTCCAGTTTGCTAAGTGGTTTGCTTATTATTCTCGGTTTAGTTCTCGCCAAGATATTGATTACGGCTGGCTATAGCGCCTTAATCAATGCGAGCAAGACAACCTTGCGGGAACGGAGTGAAGAAGGTGATCGGCGAGCCCGCAACACCTTCAAATTCACCGAAGATTCCAAGCCACTTCTAGCCTTATATCAATATCTATCCCTGTTGTTGACGAGCGGTATTGTGGCGACAGCGGCTGTCACCGCTTATACACCCCTTGAAGAACAATTAACCGCCAATAACCTGATGCCATTGCTCATCATTTTGCTTGTTATGCCATTGGTCAGCGCCCTTCAATTTGTCTTTACCGAATATGTGCCAATGGGGGCCGTCATGGGACGGGCCGAAGGGTTAGCTGTTATTGCTACCCCACCCATGCGCTTTCTCTCCCGCATATTCACACCCTTTGTCCAGCTTAATTTGGTCATTGCCCATCGCATTGCGCGTTTGTTAGGTGGTCAAGGCACAACCCAGATGGTGACTGAGGAAGAAATCAAAACACTGGTCGATGCAGGTTCTGAAGAAGGCATTCTGGAAAACGAAGAAAAAGAGATGATTTATTCCATCATCCGCTTTGGCGATACCGTCGCGCGTGAGGTAATGTTGCCGCGTATTGATATTGTCGCTCTCGATATATCCGCCAGTTTGGATGATGCGCTTTCGACGATTATAGCCAAGGGACACTCCCGTATCCCGATTTATCGCGACTCAATTGATAATATCGAAGGGGTACTCTACGCCAAAGACTTACTCGAAGTCTGGCGCAGTGGCGAAAAGCCCGAATCCCTTGAAAAATTGCTCCGTGAGCCACATTTCGTACCTGAAACCAAGCAAGCCAGTGAATTACTCATTGAACTCCAACAAGGCAAGATTCACATGGTTTTTGTGGTGGATGAATATGGTGGCACGGCGGGTCTTGTCACGCTCGAAGATTTGGTGGAAGAAATTATTGGCGAAATCCAAGACGAATACGATCTTGAAGAAGAAGCCATTTCCCAACAAATTGACGAAATAACCTATATATTCAGCGCCCGCGTGGATTTGGATGATCTCAATCACCAACTCAGTGTCAATATCCCCACGAACGAAAGTGACACGTTAGGCGGCTATATTTTTAGTGAGTTAGGCCGAGTGCCCTTTGTCGGTGATGAATTTCAAGATCATGGCCTGAAAATCACGGTGATGTCTGTAACCGGACGCCGTATTCGTAAGGTGAAAGTTCAGAAGCTACCCGAATCTGCAACTGGAGAAATCCCGATAGTTGAGGCAGAATCAGAGGACTTAAAATCTGATAAGGATGCTGATAATAAGGCATCTGCCAACCCAACCGGGGAGCTTATTTATGGTGAACAAAATTAACCATTTAGCCATTGTGGTTGAAAATCTAGAGGAAGCCTTGAATTTCTGGCAAGAAGCGCTCGGACTTCCCTTAACAGCCACTGAAGAAAATCCGGGTGAAAATGTAAATATCGGCTTCCTCAAAATTGGAGAAAGCCAAATTGAATTGCTTGAACCCACTGATGATGAAAGTGGCATTGGTAAATATCTAGCCAAACGTGGCGCAGGTATGCACCATCTCTGCGTTGAAGTTGATGATATTGAAGCCACTATGCAACGCCTCCGCGATCATAATGTCGAACTCATCAATGATGAACCCAAAACGCGTGCTGATGATGGTGTCCGCTATTGCTTTGTTCATCCCAAGAGTGCTTTCGGTGTCATGCTCGAACTCTACGAACTCCCCGAAGGTTATGTGGGTCATTAATTGGCAGAAACTACTTTTTGTTAGTCTTCTGCTTCTGCTGTTTATACTATTTAGTGGGGCTGGGTTACTTTGGTCTGGTCAAGCAAACCCACCCCATGCTCCCAACTTAGAATATTCTCTCATCATTACACCCCAAACCACTCAATATCCTTTACCGCCTGATAAATTTACCATTGATCTCTATGCCACCCTTCCCTCAGAAGCAGGTTTAACCACGCCGTGGGGTCTCTGGCTGGAAGATGACTCTGGCCAATGGCTGATTGTCGCGATCAATGGTGCGCAATATATTACAGTGCGACTATGTCCCGCAAATTTCACTGGTCAACTAATTGATTGTGACCCGCTTCAATCCACCAGCACCATCACCTATTGGCATCTCTTTCACCACATCAAACCACCGGGTGAAGAGAACTTTCTGCGGGTGAATTTGATAAAAAATAATAACAAATATAATGAACCAACTCTCGAAGTATGGCTGAATGATGAGTGGGTTTATGCCGTACCCTATGCTCCCAGTTTAACCAAGCAATTTTGGGGCTATTGGGAGATTCCGCATAGCGGTGTGCAATGGAACTTCGCGCAAAGCTATGTTTGGATAAACGAACCAACGAATTAAAGCGATAGACTAGCGTTATCAAGCAGTCCCCCGTACAATAGATGCTATATTATTTCTTGCAATTATGATGGTTACTATGGACGCAATCGAATTTAAAGGTATTCGGCAAGGCATACTCGCCACCTTGCCCACGCAAGGAAAATGGTCAGAACTTGCATCTGATTTAGCCGCCCGAATTGATAGCCAGCGCGAATTTTTTAAAGGCGCAAATATTGTTATTCAAGTTGATAATCGCGGGGTACGTCGCAACGATTTAGAGAGCTTAATCATGCTTCTTGAAGAACGTGATGTACAGCTCATTGCGGTATTGAGCGAAAGCGCCACCACCCAGGGGGCAACGCGTAAATTAGGTTTAGCCACTGATCTCGATGATGTGGTTGTCGAACAACATCCAACTCGCCCTCGCCCTGTTGTACCAGAGACCCAAGCGCCTGAAGCACCATCACAAGCCCCAACGATGGATTCAAGTGTTTCAGGGACAGATGGTGTTTTAATTAAACGAACCTTGCGTGGCGGTAATACCATTCGCCATGAAGGACACGTAGTGGTGATTGGCGATGTTCATCCCGGCGCTGAAATTATCGCAGGCGGGGATGTTGTGGTGTGGGGACATTTACGCGGTGTCGTGCATGCTGGAGCATTCGGTGATTTAGATGCGAGTGTTTGTGCCTTAGATCTAGAACCTACGCAACTGCGTATTGCATCGCTGATTAGTGTGTCGCCAGCGCGCCGTCGTCGCAAATCACGACCTGAACGTGCATTTATTGAAAATGGCCAAATTCACGCCGATGAGTGGAAACCCTAAGTTAGACGTGAAATAATTATTTACACACAAAGGTAGATAAAAAAATTATGACAGGACGCGCAATTACAATTACCTCCGGTAAAGGGGGGGTAGGCAAAACCACCACCACAGCCAATTTGGGAGCGGCTCTCGCTAATCTCAATCAAAAGGTGGTGTTGATTGATGCGGATATTGGTCTGCGTAATCTCGATTTAGTGCTTGGGCTTGAAAATCGGATTGTCTATGATCTGGTAGACGTTGTTGAAGGGCGGTGCCAACTCCGTCAAGCGATGGTTCGCCACAAAGATTATCCTCATCTCTATTTATTACCTGCTTCCCAGACCCGTGATAAGACGGCGATCAGTCCGGATGATATGCGCTTAGTTTGTACTGATTTGAAGGAAGATTACGATTTTATTTTGATTGATAGTCCCGCTGGTATTGAATGGGGTTTCAAGAATGCGCTTGCTCCGGCGGACGAAGTCTTAGTAGTGACCAATCCTGAAGTTTCAGCAGTGCGCGACGCTGACCGTATTATTGGCTTGGTCGAAGCTGAAAACCCCAAAATGCGTGTGTGGCTTGTTGTTAATCGTGTGAAAAATAGCATGGTCCGGCGTGGCGAGATGCTCTCGGTCAAAGATGTGGTAAGTCTGTTGTCGATTAAATTGATTGGGGCTGTGCCTGATGATGACGATGTAGTTAAGAGTAGTAATGAAGGCGTGGCTGTTTCTGGCCGCCCGCGCCAAGTTTATGAACAAATCGCGCGTCGTTTAAATGGTGAACATATTGAAATGGATTATCTGGAGAGTAGTGGCAGTATTTTTGGCCGTTTTCTCAAGATATTTGGCGGAGAATAAGGTATAGAAGGGATTAGCTGATGCAAGCCTTTTTGGACAAGTTATTCGGACGAAAACCGGGGAGTGCCCAGGTTGCGGCAGATCGTTTGCGGTTTGTGCTTGTTACTGACCGGAGCGAACTTTCGCCCGAACAATTACGCATGATGCAAAATGAAATTATTGATGTTATCAAGAAATACTGTCGTATTATCGAAAGCGATGTTGATATCAAACTGGAACAACGCCAGCGCGAAAATTTCTTGGTGGCCGATATTCCTTTGCTTAATGATAAAGGCAAAAAAGACGGCAATATTTCTTTCTCTATGCAAACCAGCAAAGATGAAACATTGCCTGAAAAACCAGATGCCGGGACAAAGTCAACCAGCGCGAAAACTACCAAGAAGTAATCCGACGCTGGGGCTACGCTTGGTGACCTCAATCTTGACGTGAGGTGGCGCGGTGAGTAACCTGAAAACCATCGGTTAAATTGGAGTAACAGTTTATAGCTTATGAATGTATCACAATCGCGTGTTCAATCACGCCCCGCCAACCCAACTCGCACGCAGGGAAATCTGTGGAAACACTTTGATTTGATCTTGCTGGGTGCGACTGTACTTTTGGTTTTGATTGGGATTATGTTCATTCGCAGTGCCACGCTGGATGCGGTTGATACGGATCTTATTGGGCGGGTACGTAGTCAAATTATTTATGCTATTCTCGGAATTATTGTTATCTTCACGCTGGCGAGCATTGATTATCGTCTTCTCGGCGTTTTAGAACCTTATATCTATATGTTTTTGCTGATCTCGCTTGGCTTTGTGGCCTCTGTCGGGCAAGTGGGTGATGCGGGTGCGCAACGCTGGCTTGATGTGGGTATTCCGATTCAACCATCTGAAATTGGGAAAATGCTGATTATTCTGGCGCTGGGTCAGCATCTGGCCAAACGCTATGAAAAACTCGATAGTCTCCGCACAGTGATTGTTTCCCTGATTTATATCGGGGTGCCAGCTATCTTGATCTTCCTCCAACCGAACTTGAGTAATGTGATTGCTTTCTCCGTGATCTGGTTTACCATGATTTGGGGCGCGGGTTTACGGTTGAAACATATCGGCTTATTCGCAGTAATCCTCATCGTGATTATCGCCGTTGTGTGGAATACTGAAGGTATTTTGCAGGACTATCAACGTGAGCGCATTGAAACCTTTATGAATCCAACCGCCAGCGAAAATAGCGCGGCTCAGTTCAATCGTGACCAAGCTCTAATTAGTATTGGTTCAGGTGGACTTTTGGGTAAAGGTTATGCCAATGGGACCCAAACCCAAGGTCGTTTCCTCCGTGTGCGCCACACTGACTTTATTTTCAGCGTGATTGCTGAGGAAACCGGTTTTGTCGGGACATCCCTCGTTATTTTCCTGATGGGCGTGGTTGTTTGGCGGATTACCTATACCGCCCAAATTGCCCGTGATCCGCTCGGTAGCCTGATTTGCTATGGTGTAGCGGGAATCATTACCTTCCAAACGGTGGTTTCCATCGGGATGAATCTCTCCATTTTGCCTGTGACGGGGTTGACTTTGCCCTTTGTAAGCTCCGGTGGGTCTTCTCTGCTGACACTTCTCTTTGGGGTTGGCTTGGCGGAAAGCGTCGCTATGCGCAACAAATTTACCCAAATCGTCGGGTAAATCTCTCCACAATTTCAACTGATTGCATGAGCTCGTATTCCATTCTAGAATAATAGAATGGATAAACAAACGCTTCTCAATGAATATTTACCTTTTCTGCCACCAGCATTACGTAGTCTCAATTGGCGACCGCATCCCCGTGATGGCAAACTTTTGCTTTTCGAGCGCGATTCCGGACTCAATATTTTGCTCGAAGGTGATGAAACTTCCCATCTACGGCAACTTGCGCCGCGTAATCTACTCATTGCCGTGACCAATGCCTGCAATATGACATGTTCGTTTTGCTATCGTGATTTAACCTCGCCCAGCGATTGGCGCTATAACTCCTTGCTTGAATTCTGCCAACAAGCGGCTGAATGGGGTGTACTTGAAGTTGCTTTTGGCGGCGGTGAACCAACGATTTTTCCACGCTGGGCTGAATTAATGCACGAACTCTACGCCACCACCCATTTGGCGCTGAACTTTACCACCAATGGCACCCAACTCACTGCGGAATTTTTGCGTGATATCGCGGGGAAATATGGGCAAATTCGCCTTTCTCTCTATGAAGATAATCATTGGCCCCAAACCATCGAATTACTGGCGTCTGAGCAAGCTCGCTTTGGCGTGAATTGGCTGATTACACCGGCTGAACTCGACGCGATCCAGACTAAATTTGATCAACTGTTGGATTTAGGTGTGCGTGATTTTCTGCTGATTGGTTATAAAGGCAACGAATTTCCTGCGATGCACTTTACACCAGAAGATTATGGCCGTTTCGAGAAATGGTTAAACACCACTTACGATCAATACGGTGACACGGTTACGCTCAAACTTGATGTGTGTTGGGGCAAAATGTTGCCAAATGTGCCGCGTCTCTTCCAACAAGATGATTGTGGTGCAGGCGCAGATTTTCTCTCCATAACGAGTGACAAACAAATCAAGCCGTGCTCTTTTGCACAGGGCGGTATTCCCTTTGATACACTTGCTGATGTAAAAGCCTATTGGGAAGCCACTCATCACCAAAAAATACCTGTCCGCATGGGCGGCTGTGGACGTTTACCTCAACGCGGACTCGGAGGTCATGATGAAATTATCCATCTGGCAACAATTTAGCAGTAATCACAGCGCAGACTTTATTGTAATTGGAAAATTTACGACATTTCAGAAAGCTGAAGAAGTGGCAGAAATATTTTGGCGCATGTTTGCTGAAATAACTGACGATAGACGACAATATAAAGAGACTCCCTCAATATCTTTGACCCCAAAAGAAGCAGAAATTAAACAAAAGTACAATATTCAAACTGAATGGCTACAGGGTTTTCAGTGGACTCATAATGTAGAAATTACGATAGTGGATAATCATCTACTTCTTGAAAACAAATATCTTTCGCAAAGTTGGACAAATTCTGCATATATTTTTGAAGAAATTCTACAAGCTTATACCCCCCAAACTTGGGTCGCCGATACTGGAGATTCAGATGGCGAATTCATAACGTATGATTTGTCTTGCATTGCACCAAATGAAAATCTAGCCAATCAAATTTATAAAAAATTCTCGGCAATGCATAAAATCTTAACCCTGCAACCTTCATTAAGTTCAGGCTATTTAGCGTCATATAAAAGAGAAATTATCAGATATAGAGAAGAGCAGGACTTTGAAAGAGTTAATGAATTAGCTGATAAAATAGAAGCTTTAGAAGTGTTGTATCCACTGGCTTTTGGTGATCCTCAATTGCCACCTGCTGAATATTCTGATACCGGATTGTTAGAATTATACTGGTCCACCAATCCCAACTTTATGCATCATCCACATCAAGGCATTAAACGCAATCGCTTGGAAATTGACTTTATTGATGTCGAACTTGGCTCAGATATGGAAGATTTGCAAGAATTAATTCATTGGCTAGGTAAACTTGGGTTTAAGGAGATTAAGTACCAATTTCATCCTAATACGACTAGATGGTATTCTTTCACGCTAGCCGCCAAATTTACCTCACAAATAAAAGCACAACAAGCCAGTGTTACTTTACAACAAGTATTACGGAGAATTGCAGATTGGCACGAACAGAATCCAGAAGATGCAATCAATTTTATACGGGCTGAAAAAGCTTCTTCAGTTGAAAAAGACATTGCCACAGAATACGACGTTGAATGGGATTGTCACTTGTATTGGGCTAATCACAAATGGTTAGACAATGAAACTACAATTATGGTAATTGATCATTACCTGTTTATTGTGTCAAAAATCAATTATAAAGCACCAACATCTACCTATGCGCCAATTAAAAGTATTCTCGAAAAGCTTGGGGCATCGGTTTTGAGTGATGAAAAGTTTTATGCCGGCGCGCCGAATTTTGCTGTTGATATAACAGGCCATCTATCAAACCAAACACTAGGCCAAGAAATACAGCAATCCACTGAAACCTATCTCTTATGTAAAGCTCGAAGATCTAAATTACCTTTCATGTCTTGGATTCATTTCTCGCCAAATATCCGTAATCTAACTCAGGGGTATCTGGAGCAACTTCGACAAAAGGCTCAAGATTATTCACTCACCCAACATCAATTAATTATGGCTTGTGAAGGCTTTGTTCCCAGCCCAATGATTTTTTATAGAGAGTTTTTGCAGGAATGGAGAAACATGTGGAAAGACTTTGACCGAGCTACCCCAAAATTACCAGATGAAGAGCGTTATATTCTAAACAATGCGGCTCGAGGAATTGATATTCATTGCATGAAAAATATCGAACCTGTAACTTGTACAGATGGACTACTCGAATTTAATCAGATTCATTTTGAGGATATTCTACAAGGTTTACCTGTTTTCTTAGAGTGGCTAAAGTCTAGAGGATGCACCAATATAACTTTTGATATTCAATTAGCGGATGGTGATATCGAAACAGGAATTTTGTGGGATTGAGGCTATTTTCAGCAAAACGCCCAAACATAGGATTCTTCTTTTTTGCCATAATGAAACTAATTCTATTTAGCTATTCATTTATTGCAGAAAGTTTTTCGCCATGAGCCAAGAATCTCAATCTGTCCAAAAGCAGTTCGGTACTGTCGCCGCCAATTATCTAACCAGTGTGGTCCATGCCTCCGGAATGGAACTCGATATCATGCTTGAGCAAGCCAATCTCACCGGCACCGAACGCGTTTTGGATGCGGGGTGTGGCGCGGGCCATACTGCGCTCAAAATGGCGAGTGCCGCCCGTGAAGTGGTCGCCTATGATCTTACCCCCGAAATGCTGACTCAAGTCGAACAACTCGCGGCCGACAATGGAGTGACCAATATCAGCACTCAACAGGGTAATGTCGAGGAAATGCCATTCGAAGAAAACAGCTTTGATGTGGTTGTTTCGCGCTATAGTGCCCATCATTGGGCTCATCCCCAGCAGGCCTTAGCCGAAATCCGCCGCGTCCTCAAAGAAGACGGTAAATTCATTTTGTGCGATATCGTTTCGCTCGATGATTTCACCTACGATACCTTTTTGCAAGCCATTGAACTCCTACGCGACCCATCTCATGTGCGTGATCATTCGGTTGCTCAGTGGCTTACCATGTTCCATGAAGCAGGCTTTA
>JBNLCD010000082.1:0-13647 GCA_050303635.1 Anaerolineae bacterium | reverse complement strand
ATATCAAAACCGACAATCAGAACGCCTAATATTTGTTATTTTAACAACAGGGCCTAGGTTAGTAGAAGCTAAGCAAGTCAAATTTAGCATGGATAAAAGGTCTGCTAAGTCTTGTTACTTAGGCTCGTAAAATGAAAATCTCCCCCAGAAATTTCCGAAGGAGATTTTTTTATTGAAAGGTTATTGGCCGGGGCCACCTTGCGGTCGATCGCCATTAATGCCCAGCGCTTCCATGAGTGCTTCTTCAGTCACACCGAGCGTTTCAGCGGCGGCGGCAAAATCGGGTGGGCCTTGGTTGGGAGTGCCGAGTGCGTCGCGCAATGTTTGTTCGCTGATGCCAAGTGTTGCGGCGGCGGCAGAAAAGTCAGGGGCACCACCCCGTTGACCGTTGTCATTCCCGCGGTCCGGTGGTCCGCCCGCATCATTCGCACCGATGTCTTGCGATTGCACCATCAGTCCCATGAAACAGGTGAGAACCCCATTCATTTCGGCGCTGTTGGCATGATAATGATAGCCGTAATCGTGTGTGGTGTGGCCATTACATTCGTCAAGTTCCGCCAGGAGTTCAGAATCAGCAGCATCGAGTGGGCTGTGAATAGCATAACCATCCAGCGCATAAGCAAAAATGGGCGTTTCACCGTCAACCGCTTCACCAACTTCTGAGCAACCAAGGGCACCATGCAGATGATAACCCTCAACGCCGTTGATATGACCGCCACAATCATCAAAGGCGGCAATGGTGTAGGCGCTTAAAATGGCATCCACGGGCGCATGGGCCGCGATAATCACACCATCTAGTGTCACACCCCAATCATTGCCCGTGGTCGCCTGATCACTCAGCACGGGCGTGGTTGGAATCAAGACGGTTGTTGTAATGGGTTCGCCATTGGCCAGCCATTCAATCCGTCCCTCAACACAGTGATTGTAATACGCCGGGTCAACGTCGGGTCGGGCCGCCGCATTAAACGCTTCGGCTGTATCGGTGATATACACGTTGCCGTCATCGTCATACAGTTTCCAATGGCTGTCGTTATAAATTTCAGCCAAGCTCAAAATAAATTCGCCGTCAATATCATAGATATCATTCCCGTCAAACCAAATGCCGCCTTCTTCCGCCGTCGCTGACGTTGTCTCAGGACAAAATGGCCCAATATCATAATCTGCTGGGTATCCGGCAATGGTAATTTCATAGCAGGTGGTTTGCGTGCCATCTGATAGCGTGCAATCTTGAATAGTAACCTCTTCAGCCAACGCCCCTGCAAAGAAAAGGCTAATGTCGAGACCGTCATCATGTATATGATCGTCTTCATCCGGACAATCAATGACCTGATTGTTGTCATCATAACAGGTGCCCTGCCCAATATTAGTCGGGGTGTCATTCAGGGTTACGCCAGCCTCGGCAACGTCGAGACTCGTGGTTAAAAAAGCTGGACTGAGTGTGCCGACCAGCAACACGGCGCTTAATAGATAGACTGCACCAGAAAAAAGAGTTTTTGTCTTAAACATTTTCATCTCCAAGTAGGGTCATTGATCATTCATGAGGCATCCTACCTGAGAGATGTTTAGAAATAGTGTAGTTTCTTTAAAATTGTTGAGCAATCGTTGGTGTGATTTGAAAAGACGGAATAACTATTGAGACAGGTTAAAATAAAAATCTCCCCCAAATTTTTGAAGGAGATTTTTTTATCATAAATGTCATTAAAAAAGATGTTTTAGGAAGATTTTTTGCCGTTTAGAGTTTTGGCGGCTTCTTCCGGTTTCTTGTCTTCAACCACTTCGGACAATTCATTTTTTTCGGAAACGGTGATGGCTTTCAGATCGGCTTTATTACCATTCGCGGCTGGCGTAACCGGGATGGCAGGTGTTTCAGCCTCAGCTTGCACAGTTTTTACTTCAGTCTCCTCCAGTGGGGTTTCTACCACTGGCGTCTCAGCTTGGGTCTCAGTGGTTTTTACTTCGGTCTCGTCCGACGGCGTTTCTGCCACTGGTTTTTCAACTGATGCTTCAACCGAAGATGCCTGAGGCGTATCCGCTGTCTTTTCGGGCGCATCCGGCTTGCTCTCCACGGGTTTGGGACGTGCTTTCACCGTTTCCAAGATGGGCATAATATCTTTGATGCGTATCGGCTTGAACAAAATCCCATTCGCGCCGACATTTCGAGTGTTGTCCTGCACATCAACAGCGGTATAGGCACTCACGAAATAAATCGGGACATCTTTGAGGCCGTCCACCAAACGTAATTCACGACACAGCGCAAATCCGCTCCAATTCGGCATCATGATGTCCAAAAGAATCAGATCGAAGTGATTTTCCACAGCTATTCGATAACCCTCAAATGGGTCGAAAGTGCTTTGCACCGTATAGCCACGCCGCTCCAACATTTTGGACAACAAACTTATTGTATTAAGATCATCATCAACAATTAAAATTTGTTTAGTTGTCATTCTACGGTGGCCCCGCATTCATAAAATTATTTGGCAAATTTTAGTTTCGTTATAAGTCTATTATATATAAGTTTAGAATTTTTGCTTAGAAATTTGGTCAATATGGCTAGGCACATCACATCATCTCTGCGCCTCATAAATCTTTCAATAGTGCTGAGCGCAGATTTCGTCTATGTTTATAGCCGTGTCTAATAGGTTGATTAAAGATTCCGAAATCTGATCAGGTATGTTCTATCGACCTAATCTCCCTGAATATGTTGCATGTAATGTTGAATAATACCTTCCGTCATCTGGTTGAACATGCTTTCCATCTCCTCAGGCGCATAGGGCATCCGTTCATCGAGCCACCACATCAACAATGTATTGAGCGCACCCCCAATATATTGAGCAATAAACATTGCCGGAATCCCAAAATCATGGCCTTGGCTTTGCGCATCTTGCAAATGGCTCAAAATACTGTCGATAATCTGTTGATAGGCGGCTTGACGCACCACATCAATCCCGTCACTGCCCAATAGCGCCCGATAGAGATTGTAGTTATCCCGCCCATGCGCAAAAAGCGCCTGCACCGGCACCATCACCGATTCGACATTGGCTTCCGTGAGATAATGTTCAAGATTGATTTGAAAAGCATGCAGTTGACTACGCAAGAGTTCATCTTTATTGGCAAAGTGTGCATAAAATGTGGAGCGACCTACATTGGCGCGGTCAATAATATCCTGCACCGTGATTTTGTCATAGGTTTTTTCGTTGATGAGTTCAACCAGTGATTGATGAAGTAAATCGCGGGTCCGTTGCACACGGCGATCTTCTTTGATATTTTCCATCAGAGTCCTCATTTCAAGACAAATTCTCGATTTTGTTCAGAACTGAATAAAATGCCAATCCTGTTTATTGACGGGCAATTCGCAAATTCTGTATTGTGTTATCGAACAACTTGTTCAGTATCGAACATAGTATACAGGGAATCATCCCTAAAACACAAATCATTTGCGGAGAAAAAACTCATGTCAGCGAAACACAATGGGAAATCAGCCAGCCACGTCCTCCTTGATTTAAAGGATGTGACACGCGTTTACGAAGGGAGCGCCGGCAGTTTTATGGCTCTCAAAAAAATCAATATCAAAATTGATGCCGGTGAATTTCTGGCTGTTGTCGGACGGTCGGGGAGTGGGAAGTCAACGCTCTTGAATATGCTCACGGGGATTGATCGACCCACCACGGGCGAAATCTATGTCAATCAAACCGCCCTCCATGAACTCAACGAAGATCAACTATCGCTGTGGCGCGGTAAAAATGTGGGGATTGTCTTTCAATTCTTTCAATTGCTCCCGACCCTCACTGTACTCGAAAATGTCATGTTGGCCATGGATTTTGTGAATACCATTCCAGTACGCAAACGTCAACAACGCGCCATGGATTTACTCACCACGGTTGAAATTGCCGACCAAGCCCACAAATTGCCCTCAAGTTTATCGGGTGGTCAACAACAACGGGTCGCAATTGCCCGCGCCTTGGCCAACGACCCCCCGTTGATTGTCGCTGATGAACCGACCGGGAACCTCGACTCCCGCACCGCCGATGCCATTTTCAAATTGTTCACCAAACTGGTTGAATCCGGCAAAACTGTCTTGATCGTGACACATGAACGCGAAATTTCACAGTGGGTTAACCGCACGATTTTGCTTGAAGATGGGCATGTCGTTGATGAGAATTTTGTGGCCGACGCGCCGCAGTTAGAGGTGGCATATGGTTAGTCCGCGTTGGCGTAAAGCCCTTCAAGATTTATGGATTAATAAAACGCGCACGGTGCTGGTTATTCTGGCCATTGCGATTGGCATATTCGGTATCGGCTCCATTTTGACCTCATATTCAATTTTGTTGCGCGAAATCAATGTGAATTATGAAAATACGAATCCGGCTTCAGCAATTTTCACCGTCGAAAATCTCGACACCGAAGCCGTGGATTTGGTGCAGAGTCAGTATCCTGAAGTCAGTGATATCGAAATGCGCCGCACCATTCGGGGTCGGGTTGAAGTTGCCGAGGATGAATGGCTGACTTTGATGCTTTTCGTCATTGATGATTTCAATGATGTGCGCGTGAACACATTTACCCCTGAAGAAGGCGCTTATTTCCCTGCCACCGGTGATCTATTGATTGAGCGCGTTGCCTTGCCTGTCATGGATATGGAAATTGGTGATACCGCGCAAGTGCGCACCCCGCATGGTGAAGAACAAACTCTGCAAATTATCGGCACACTGCACGATCCGGGCTTGGCTCCGGCATGGATGGAAGGCTTAGCCTATGGCTATATTACGCCTGCAACGGCTGTTGAGTTAGGCGAAACCGATACTTTTAACGAATTGCGCGTGGTGGTGACTGATAAGGCAACCGGTGAAGCATCGACGGATCGCTCCGCCATTGAAGAAACCTCGCTCGCCATGAAACAAGATTTGATGGCCGCTGGCTATACCGTCACGCATGTTGAAGTGCCGCATCCGGGCGAACATCCGCACAACGACCAACTCAAAACCTTGCTGTTTTTGCTTGAAGCCTTTGGAGTGTTGGCCTTTGTTTTGAGCGGGATGCTCGTCATTAATCTCATCACCGCATTATTGGCGCGCCAAATTCGCCAAATCGGTATGATGAAGGCTATCGGCGGACGGACCCGTCAGGTGATGGGCATTTATCTGAGCATGGTTCTCATTTTAGGTTTGCTAGCTTTGGTCATCGCCATTCCGATTAGTGTGCTCATTGGTGAAGCCTATGCCGCTTTTGCCGCCGATATGCTCAATTTTGAAATCACCGATGCGTCCATTCCGGCGTGGGTCTTTGGTGTCCAAATTGGGATTGCCTTATTGATGCCCACGTTGACCGCCCTCTATCCCATTTATCGCAACAGTCGTGTAAGTGTGCAGACTGCGCTCAATGATTATGGCGTCACGGCCAATTCTTTCGGTTCCAACATCGTGGGACGACTGCTCAGCCGCGTCCAAGGTCTGGGCCGCACCGTTTTACTGTCGCTCCGCAATACCTTCCGCCAACAAGGCCGTTTAGCCCTTACGTTGAGCACATTGTCGATTGGCGGCGCCGTGTTTATGGTGGCGTTGAATGTGGGTGCATCGTGGAATAAGACGCTGGATGTAGGCTTTGGGGCCCAAGATTATGACATCATGCTTTTTCTGGATAATGACTATTCCACCAATGAAATTGCCGATGTTTTGGCCGATGTGCCGGATATTGAGTCGATTGAATATTGGGGCCAAACCAATGCCGCCGTCACCTATGACGATGGCACCCAAAGCGGTAAGTTTATGTTCCTCGCGCCGCCTGCGGACACTGACATGCTCAACTTACCCGTGATTGAAGGACGTTGGCTGGAACCGACCGACACGAATGCAGTTGTCATCAATCATGGTTTGTTGGACCACGAACCCGATTTGGCTGTCGGCGAGGAAATTACGCTCAATATTCAGGGCCAAGAATCCCAATGGGAGATTGTCGGTCTGGTGCGCGAAATCGGTATGCCCGGTATCGCCTATACCAACTATGCCAGTTATGTCACGCTCATGGATACGCCTAATCAAGCCAATCATGTGCGTTTAATTGGGTCCGACCGTAGCAAAGAAGGTCAAGCCGAACTCCTGCAAACGATTGAACAACGCTTCGACCGTTCGTCCCTGAAGTTGACCTCAGCGCGCACAACCGCGACCAACAAACAAGTTTTGCTGGATCATGTCTTGATTATTGTCACATTCTTGCTCTTCATGGCGATTTTGGTCGCCGCTGTCGGTGGTTTGGGCCTGATGTCTACGATGAGCCTCAATGTCTTAGAACGCATGCGAGAAATTGGCGTCATGCGGGCGATTGGGGCCTCAGCCATCAAGATTTTGCAGATTTTCATGGTCGAAGGCGTCTTTGTCGGATTGTTGAGTTGGTTGATTGCCATTCCACTCTCCATTCCGTTGACGGGCTTAGTCGGAAATGTGTCGAGCAGTATCTTCATTCAATCCCCGATGGAAATTGCATATTCCTTCTGGGGAGTCGGCATCTGGTTTGGGCTGGTTGTGGTATTAGCAGGGTTTGCGAGTGCATTCCCGGCCCTTAAAGCAACTGAATTACCCGCCCATCAAGTTTTAGCTTACGAATAAACATAAAATCATTCTCAAGGAGAAAATATCATGTCAAGAGCACGGTTAGTTGTCTATATCTTCGCTGGCGTTCTGATTATCGGAACACTTCTCAGCCTCATGGTAATGGCTCATACCGGAGTGATTAGCATTCCCGCCCACGGTGGTTAGTCTATCCCCTATCCCAATGGAAAAAGGGCGACTCAATTCAGCGAGTCGCCCTTTACTATTCCTGTTCCCCAAATTACTTAGACGCCCTTTAACGCACCGACGTTGGTGTCTTTCTGAATATTGACCTCGGTGCGATGCCATTGCGTAGCGACGGCAGTCACGATAACCCACAACGCCAGCGCCCATGCGACCAACCACGTCAGAAGATCACTTCCTTCAAGATCGATGGGGACAATAACTTGTAAGGTCGCCACGAGACTCGCATGCATCAAGATGACAACCAAAAGGCTTGTGGTGCGATCATAAACCCACACCATCAGTATCCGATAGGGTGGCAACCACGCCAAAAGCCGCGCGAGCAATAAGGCAAAGGGTAGAGTTTTGGCAAAACTATCTTCTTCCCAGAATGGCAAGAAATGCCAAACGCCCCATAGCAAACCCACAATAAGACCGGTCACGACGACGCCCGACGATTTTCGCATCCGGGGAATCGCAAACCCTGTCCAACCGAGTTCTTCAAAGAAGGCAATCATCAATCCGCCGACAAACCAGCCTAAGGCCAGCGCAATTGGATTATCTTCATGAAAAATGCCGGGTGAAAACTCTGATGAGAAAAGTGACAAAAACAACAATATCACGAATGCGACAAGCGGTGCCGTGAGGAGAGCCACGGCGTACCAGCGCAGTTCAACACGCCATTTACGTAACCGTGAACCAATTTCCCGCAGACCTTGTCCGCCATCGACGCTATAGGTCAACAACAAGCCGGCGACACTGGGACCAATGAGCATAGCCATATAGACAAGCGGTCCCAACTCATCTATTTTTTCTGAAGATATGGGAAATCCATCAAAACCAATAATAAGCGCCATTCCGCCCCAAGTGAGGAAAAAAGTAAGGACAAAATAGCTGATGATGGGATATTTTTTGATAGTAGCGTTCATCATTTTCCTGAATTACTCCTAATAGTCATTACTCCTGAACCGGTGTAAATCAAACGACAATCTGCGCTATTCAATTTTTATTTGGGGAAGGACAGTAACGCCCATAAACTGGAATGCCTCTTTAGGGGAAAGAAGAAGGCGCTACGCTCGGAATAGATTGTTATTAAATGTAAGCAATGGCCCAAAAGACCATTGTTAAAAACTCCTTGTCTTAAACTTTATTGGATTAATCAAGGCCACGGCATGCCGTGGCCCTACATATGTTTTGACTAAGCCATCATGCCCGTTTTGATTTGGCTGAGCGCTTGTTCAAAATCTAAAATCAGATCATCAACATCTTCAAGACCAACCGAAATCCGCACTGTAGAAGCTTTGACGCGGGCAATGCGTTTTTCTTCTTCCGAAACGCCAGCATGTGTACTCAAGGCTGGAATCGTAATCAGCGTTTCCACGCCACCTAAGCTGACCGCATTAAAGCCGAGTTGGAGACTATCCGCAAAAACTTTCGCCGCTTCATCATCAATCAAATCAATGGCCATCATCCCGCTAAAACCCATCATTTGATGATTGGCAATTTCAAAATCAGGCGAGGATTTGAGGCCGGGATAATAAACTTGTTGAATGCGTGAGTCTGCTTCGAAAAATTCGGCCACCGTCAGCGCGTTGCTATTATGTAATTTCATGCGCATCGGCAATGTTTTGAGGCTCCGTTCGAGTAAGAAAGCATTCATCGGTGTCGTACAGCCACCAAAGACGATCAATTGTTCCCGCACCGCACCAATATATTCAGCAGAGGTACAAACCACGCCCCCGATAAGATCAGTGTGGCCACCTAAATATTTGGTGACACTGTGCACAACCATATCCACGCCAAAACTGGTCGGAAGTTGATTAATCGGACTGGCAAATGTGTTATCCACGATGGTGATTGCGCCTATATGCTTGGCGGCAGATACAACCGCCGGAATATCGATGCACATAATAGTTGGGTTGGCGGGAGTTTCAAAAAATACAACCTTGGCTTCCGGAGCATAATGTTCAAGATTGTAGAGTTCTTCGTTTTCTAAAAACTGCACGTCGATGCCGAATTTGGGGGCGATATCGGCAAGGAAGTGTTGGGTGCCACCATAAACCGGACGGGAGGCAACGACGAGATCACCTTTTTGCGCCACCGCTAAGATAGAAGCCGTAACAGCGGCCATGCCACTCGAAAACAAAACCGCATCATCGGTTTGTTCGAGATCAGCTAACCGTTCTTCAACATTGCGGATGGTGGGGTTATTCACCCGTGTATAAACATACGATTCAATATCACCATTTACAAAGAAATCAGCATAATCTTCGCTGTGTTCCACACCAAAGGTGCTGGTTTGATAAATGGGGTATACGGCGCTTAAAAATGATTGATCTTGACGACCATGAATCGCTCTGGTCGAAACACCGTTATACTTATTGGACTTCATGGGGGTTCCTTTCAAACTTTGTTAGCATCCTACTGCTTGTGTATCAAAAAATCTCTTCGAAAAAAATTTCTACTCCGTAGGGCGGCGATGTACTGCAACCGTAACATACGCCCTAGCGTTTGCTAAGTGACCAATGTCATAAAAATTAGCCCCCAAAATCTGCATTTTAGGATTTTGTTGAATAGCTATTATTAGCACGACGGGGAAAGCAAAATACGACAAATCATTCCAAAAATGTGTTTGTCGTATTGGAGAGTTTCATTTGTTATGAACATAAAAATAAATAGGTCAATTCTTCGCGAATTTCGTAGTGTTGGGTGTACCCCCCCGCAGTCACTGGTACGACATCTCCCCATACAATGTGGGTGAGAAAATCACTAAGCTAATCTAGCCGCCCTTTCCATTAAACACTTGGCAATGTAATAATAAACCGCGTACCTTGTCCCAATTCACTTTCGACACGAATCGAACCTTGATGCGCTTCCACAATGGAACGGGCAATGGCTAAGCCGAGACCAGATTGCCCACTGCGCGTGTGCGAATCATCAATTTGATAGAACCGCTCGAAGATATTGGGCAGATGTTCCGGCGCAATGCCTTGACCTTCATCTTCGATAATCAAGACCACCCGATCACCGGAAGTTTGGGTTTTAATGGCGACATATTTGTTTTCGGATGTATACCGCAGTGCATTGCTCACCAAATTCCCCAAAACTTGTAACAGCCGATCCAGATCAGCGCGAATGGACAACGGGCGGGGCTCAGTTTCCACTTTGATCTCCACATTTTGCTTGTGGGCGCGCGCTTGATAGGTGGCTTGCACCCGTTCCGCAAGTTGATTGGCATCGACCGTTTGTAAATTCAAGGAGAGTTCACCTGCATCGGCCAGTGACAAGGTCCGCAAATCTTCAACCAAACGTTGGAGCAAAAGCGCTTCTTCATAAACGGTGTTGAAGCGTTCCGGAGTGGGTTGCAAAACACCATCGCGCAAGGATTCAATATAACCGGAAATCACCGTGAGCGGCGTGCGGAGTTCGTGGGCAATATCCGCTGTCATTTGTTTGCGAAGTTGATTCACACGATCAATTTCATCACTCATCTGGTTGACCGATTCCGCCAAAATACCCACCTCATCGTGAGAGCGTACCGGCACCTTCTTCGAATAATCGCCCGACCGAATACCTTCAACGGCATGCGTCAATTCACGCAAAGGACGGGTATATAAACGCGATAGCCATACGCCCAGCACCAAGGCAATCACTAAAGCGACCCCACCGGACACCAATAAAATTTGATTAACAGTATCCAGAAAACTTTCTTCAATTCTTTCGCGTTGCAAAGAATGATCCGTGGTAATGACATACGCAATGACTTCACCATCGACTTCAATGGCGCGGGCATCTTCCAAATCGCGATCTTTGACGATATCACCCAATTTATATTTATCGAATTCAATAATGACCCGTTTATCCATGTCAACGAGGGCAAAACGTGCGGGAACGGCGGGCTGTTGCGCAGGCGGCGGCGGTGGCGCATTCGTATTGGGCGCGCGATCATTGTTTGGATTGTTATTGTTAGCATTATCCGCGTTGTTATTGTCGTTGTTGTTATTATTGTTCGCGGCGGTTTGATTATCTTGGTTATAAGCGCGACGCGTTTGCGGCACAAATTCCCATGCGCCAAACTCCATATACGCGTCGGTCATGTCTTCCACAAAACGATCTTGGGCCTGCGCCACCACCAAATCATCAAATTCACGCGTGATAACATACCACACACCCAAGGCCGCTAATAAAATTCCAGTGACACTGGCCGCCAGCAAAATCAGACTAAATTTAACCGTTAAAGAACGCATCTTTAATAAATTTCCTTTGCCGCGCTACTCTTGCGCGAAACGATAGCCAACGCCAAAGACGGTTTCAACATAGCGCGGATTTTTGGGATCATCTTCAATTTTACTGCGCAAATTCCGGATATGGACATCAATCGTGCGCTCGACGCCTTCAAAGGTGTCACCTTGTAAATATTCCAGCAAATCAAGCCGTGAATAAACACGTCCGGGTGATTCCATCATCAATACAAGCAATTCAAATTCGGTGCGGGTTAAGCTCACCGCTTCGCCGTAGAGATAAACCGCATACGAGGCTTTATCCACCACCAAATCACCTAATTCTAAGCGTTCATTGCTCAACGGTGCTTTGTTCACCCGCCGCAATACGGCCCGAATCCGGGCCACCAATTCTTTCATGCCAAACGGCTTGGTGATGTAATCATCTGCGCCGAGTTCAAGCCCAATGACCTTGTCGAGTTCTTCAAGTTTCGCCGTCAACAAAATAACAGGGACATCGTGTTCACGCCGAAATGTCTTGATGAATTCGTAGCCATCCATCTCCGGCATCATGATGTCCAGCAAAATCAAATCCGGTTCTTCGTTACGTGCGACCACCAAGGCCTCGCGACCATTATTCGCGGTAATCACCGCATAACCTTGTTCTTCGAGATATTCACCCACCAGACGCTGAACACTAAATTTGTCATCTACAACTAAAATTTTCGTCATCTTAAATCTCACCCCTCGAATGACTACAACCACAGGCAGGTACAATGCCTGAATTTACTAACTAGTATTGTAAAAAAATAATGTTAAGAAAATTTATAGGTTAATTACGCAATTCCAAATTTTGCATTTGACCCCCACCGGCCACCTTCCTCTAACACACGGGAGATGTCGCGTTGGCGACAGAGGAGGTAATTCTATTGCTCGTAAATGATGCTATCTCGTAATTTCTGGACAATCTAGGTCATCAGCCGCCCTCGAATAAATTCGGGGCTAAAAACCATCACCTTATGAATGGGTTTTAAACCACTGGCGACGACGTTATAGTCCATTTATAGGACGCTGTTTTCTAGCTATGGATTTTAATCCGTAGCGGCTTTGCCAACTCGTCTGTTTAACCTTCCATAAAAAATCTGCACCTGTGTGGGGTAATTCGATCCCCATTACATCCATTTTAATTGATCGTCACCTATAGCTTATACAAAATAGCAAATCTAACGCACTGCTAATTGCAAGCGACGCCGTCTTCCGCCATAATTTTGCTATGACCAAATCACAACGAACCCTCAATCATAATGGTAACACCATTGCGTATGAACTCAAGCGCTCGAATCGTAAAACGCTGGGGATCACGGTTTATCCCGATTTACGCGTGATTGTCCGTGCCCCGCGCAAACTCAAAATTACGGAAATCGAAGAATTTCTGCAATCTCGGGGCGATTGGATGCTCAAACATCTGACCAAATACGCTGAACTAGCCCCGCCACCAGCCCATGCATATGTAGATGGCGAGGAATTTCTATTTCTCGGTGAAAAATATCCACTCCGCGTGATTGAAGAACCGGAACGTCAACGGGCTTTCGCTAAAATTGGTGATGATGCGCTTTATCTGTATATTCCGCCATCGGCAGATTTAGAAACCCGCCAACGCGCCGTTGAATTATGGTATCGTCGTGAAGCGCGTGAATGTTTTACGGTGCGACTCGATGAATGTTATCCGCTGGTGGAGCCTCTCGGTATTCCCTATCCGGAAGTACGCATCAAAAATATGAAAACGCGCTGGGGCAGTTGCAGTGGCCGCGCCGACCGCATCAATCTCAATGTGAAGTTGATGCAAACGCCGCTCGTCTGCATTGATTATGTGATCTTGCATGAGTTGTGCCATTTTATTGAACGCAACCACAGTTCGCGTTATTATGCGCTTTTGGCGGGTGTCGAACCGGAATGGCAAGCGTTACGTAAATTACTCAACTCCTATCCGGTTGTGTAATGTAAAAAAGATAACACCCAAAAACTTGATATAAAAGTTTTGGTCAAGCTTTTAATGTATGTTGCTAAAATAATTGGGATATGTAGTTGCGGACGGGATGTATCCCGTCCCTACATGAATCTACTGGTTAATAGAGTTGTGTAGGGACAGCATATATGCTGTCCGCCATCTATATCCTCATTAATTTTCAAAAAATATATTGTATTCTCAGCAGAAAGGGCATCATTATGGCGAGTAAACCGCGCGTGGTCATCATTGGAGCAGGTTTTGGCGGATTATTTGCGGCGCGTACATTGGCTAAACAAGATGTCGATGTTCTGCTGATTGACCGCAATAATTTTCACACCTTCACCCCGCTCATCTATCAAGTGGCGACCTGCGCCCTCGACCCTAGTGAAGTCGCTTATCCCGTCCGCACAATTTTCTATAAGCGCGCCAATATTCGCTTTATGCTGGGTGAAGTCACGGCTATTGATAAAATCGGGCAAACGGTCACTATCGAGACTAATGGCGGCACCCACGTTGAAAATTATGATTATTTGATTGTGGCGGCGGGCAGTGTGACCACCTATTTTAACAATCCCGAATTTAGCCAACATGCCTTTGAACTCAAAACCCTGCGCGATGCAGTCGATTTACGCAACCATATTTTGAAACTCTTTGAACG